>NZ_JASCQJ010000012.1:0-92292 GCF_033043255.1 Clostridium lamae
ATATAACTCTATTATAAACAGAAAAAACCTATAGAGTAGACTTTTTTTATCGTGTCTACTCTATAGGGTACATTTTAGAAATCACTTACTAGAGAGTCTTTATCTTTATACTTATTCTTTATATTTCATAACCTTCACCAGGTGCAAGACACATTGCATTAGTACCTGATTTAGCTAAATTGGATATAACATTAACTGTTCTTCCTTTAATCGCATGGAAAAGAACTATAGTTTTTGCTTCAAGATATGTATTAAATAACATTACATCTTCATCATCTAAATGTACCTTGAAAATTATATGATCCTTTTGTAAGTTTACTGAATTCTCCTTACAATATTCTTCATTAAATATTGCATTTCCTATTGTTCCTTTTGCCGCATGTCCTGTGATAATAACTTTATTTCTACTATCACTTTTTAAACGCTCAAAATAGTATTTTCCTTGAACAGCTGTAAGCATACCATCTTGTGTAAGTATAACAGCTGGTTCATCCTTTTTACATACTTCTTTACGTTCTTCCATAGTACTTATTTCTACTACATTTTTTAACTCTACTGTATTATCAAATTCCTTAACCCATTCAGTCATAGAAGATAGTTTTTTATAATTCTCGATTATTTCCTTATCTACATATAATGAAACATTAGTGAATTTTTCTGATAAAAACTTATAGATATCACATCCACGACCATTTGGAGGTAATGGTAATATAGCTTTTCCACCTTTTGATACAGTAGAATTAACAGCTTCAAATAATAAATTGTATTGCTCTTCTTGGTTTAATATTTTTCCTGCATAAGCACAATTAAGTATAGCTGCATCACATTTTCCTGGCATATCATTCTTAAGCAGCATTGCTTCTTTTACTATGTCTCCTGAATAGAATATCTTCTTTCCTTCAACACTTATTTCAAACCAAATTCCACCTACAACATGTCCACTACGACCAACAAGTATATCAATACCATCAATATTATTTGATCCTATATTAAGAGTTCCAAAGCTAATTTTTTCAACATCTTCATCATTAAATGGAGTAATTCCATTATTATCCTTAACAAAATTTCTCCACTTATTAACAAACTTTAATGTAGATGCTGCTGTTGGGGCTGAAGTATAAACCTTACCTTCATATCCCATATTATATAGTAATGGTAATGCTGCACTATGATCTTCATGAGCATGAGATAATAACGCAAATTTAATCTTAGAAACAAATTCCTTAGTTAAAAGTGGATAATCTCCTATCTTATTATCACTGATTTCTCTTTTAACTCCACAGTCTAATAAGATCGCTCCATCTGACCATTCAACAGCATAGCAGTTTCTTCCATTTTCTCCGCTGCCGCCTATTGCATATAACTTAACCATTATTTCCTCCATTCAATTACATTAAGCACCATATTTCTTTGTATGACCTAAGTAATCCATAATAGTAGCCATGAACTGATTACCAGTATAATCATTTAATATACCTTTTGATACAGCTCTTTCTCCACATTGATTACATTCATCTATTCTTACATTTGGTCCCCATAAGAATGCAGGAACTGGATCTGCACTATGGTCTCTTACATGACAAGGTGTAGAGTGGTCTGCCACTAATCCTAGATAAGTATTATCTTTATCTATTTTTGACATCCAATATCTATACATTTCATCAATCTTTTCAACTATTGCTGCCTTCTTTAATGGCTCATTATCATGTCCACAAAGGTCTGTTCCTTTAATATGTACGATAACTAAATCATGATTTTCAAGCTCTTCTAAAGCCTTTTGAGCTTTTCCAAGGTAATTTGTTTCAAATCCACCTGTATAGCTTTCATCTGTAACATAATCAAAGTTACACATCTTACCTATTCCAGTTATTGTTTCATCACCAGCAATTACACTTACTTTAACTTTTGGGAAAAGACTTTCTATTGGTGGTAACACCATAGCAGCTGCAGCTCCTCTTGTTATAATAAAGTTTGCTGGAAGCTCACCTCTTTCAACTCTAGCTATGTTTACAGGATGCTTATCCCATACTTCTTTAACATAAAGTTGGAATTTCCATAAAGCTTGTGCACTCTTTTGCACATTGCTTTCATCTATAGGACATACTATTTTACTACCTTCACAAGCAGTTCCTGGATCAGTATCAACTATATGCCAATCTAATCCTTCCCCACTCATAACAACAGCAACTCTATGCTCTGTTAATGAAAGTATTTTAAATTTACATCCATCTACCTCATATCCATCTACTGCTTCAATAAGGCTCTTAATTTCTTCTTTATCATTGATACGTCCTGCTCTTCTATCTAGAACAACTAAATCATTATCTACTGTTCCAAGATTTCCACGGAAAGCAACATCACCTTTTTTCATATCAAGTCCAGCACTAAATGCTTCTACAGCACCACGTCCTGTATAATATTCGTCTGGGTTATATCCAAATAAACAAATGTGTCCCCAGTCTGTACCTACTCTACAACCTGGACGGTATGGATGAACTAATCCTGTTGATCCTTCTTTACATAATTGGTCCATAGTTGGTGTTTTTGCATACTCTAATGGAGTTAAGTGATTAAGTTCAGCTATAGGACGATCACCTAAACCGTCAGAAATAAGTAAGATCCCTTTAGCTTTTCCCATTACACTTCCTCCTTCAATCTCTTATTAAGTACAAATGCAGATATTCCTATTACAGCTACCCATAATACAACTTTACTCATAGTACTTCCTACGAATGGCTTACCAAAAGTAAATTTGAATGCTGCGTTTCCTGAAACTTTAACACTACTCTTTAAAGAAAGTGTACGTTGTCCTTCTTCATTCATTCCTAAAGTATATTTAGTAACATCTTTAGGTGTAGTTACCATCATTGGCTCCATTCCTTCTGGAAGAGCTATTGAAAGCTTATAAGTTTCAATTTTATTTTGAAGCTTATTAACGAATTGATAATCCATTAATGGATTAGGGATTCCTGTGTCAGGTTCATCATTTTCTACAGCGTAGAATCCTTGACAGCTTATTTCTGCTTCTACCTTTACTTCAGTAGCTGGTGTTTCAGCATCTAAAACGAAGTATTTAACACCGCCAACCTTTTCTAATTCTACAGAAACTTCTTCACCGTTCATAGATGCAGTAACTATTTCTGAATCATCAACATTTGCAGGGATATAAACTAATCCTTCATCTGAAGATGTTGCAGTCATTTCTATATATAAAGTGGCATTATTATCTCCTGCTGGAACAAAAGATTCACTATATTCATTAATAACAAAAGAATCCTGAGCTGCATGAGCAACTGTTGGATATGCCATAGCTATACCAGCTATACAAAGTGTTGCCAAAATTTTGCTAATTTTTTTCTTCATAACTGTTCTCCTTATTTAAATTCTATGATCTTATTAGAAAAGACCTACAATACGGAACCATGTGAAGTAACATACGCCCATAATTAACCACTTAGCTAATAAAACTAATAATCCATATACTAATTGATTACTTATTGTGAAGTAGTTTGAGCTATAGAATATTAAGTTTGGTTTACAGTGTGGTGGTAATGTAATACTATCACAAATTGTTATTGATGCAGGAAGCGCAAATAATAATGGATTAACTCCTGCTGCTGTTGCTAATGTAATAGTTGTTGGTATTAATATAACAGTACGAACTGTTTTACTTGTAAATACCATATGACTGAAACTAGCTATAAACATTACAATCATAAATAATATGAATGGATTCATAGCAGCTAGGTCAAATGAACCAAATACTTTATTTAATAAGAATGCAGCAACTCCTGATTTATCTAATGCTAATCCACCAGCATAAGCTCCACATGAGAAGATCATAAGTTCCCAAGGAATCTTAGTTTCTTTCCAGTTAAGGAATCCTATATAAGGCATATAGAATAATACTGCTGAAACAACTGCTACCATTGCTAAGCTTATTTGGAAACCAAATATTTGTGCATGGTATCCATCTGTACACCATAAGAATACTGTTATACAGAATATAACTAGAGCTTTAATTTCATTAGCTGACATTTTACCTAAGTCTTTATATTGTTCAGCAAGTGATTTTTCTGATCCATCGTTTTCTTTCTTAACAGGTTTTTTAACCTCTAATGGATATAAGAATTGTGCAATAACGAATGATGCAACCATAGTTAAAATAGCTATTGGCATACCAACCATGAACCATTTTCCCCATGTAACATCAATTCCTGCTAAATCTTTTATATAACCAACAGCCATTATTTGTGCTGCAGTTGCTGTTAATATACCAGATGTAGCTATATTGTTAACATGAATTTCTTGAAGCATTAATTGACGACCGAAGTTACTTTCGCCAGGTACAGCATTGTAAATTTTACAAATCATTAATGTGATTGGTAATAATAAAGCTGCACGTGCAGTAGTTGATGGAATAACAAATGCAAGTAGGAAGTTTACTATAAGTAATGAAAGAAGTGCTCCCTTTGCAGTTTTACCAAACTTAGAAACAATAAATAATGCTAATCTATTTGCAAATCCTGACTTTTCCATACCAGATGTAATAACAAAAGCAGAAAGCATAAGCCAGATAACATCATAACCTAAAACACTAAATACAGAGCTTTGGTCCCATCCTCCAGTTATTGTAAGAACAACTATAACTAATAATGCTGATGCATATGTAGGTATAGCTTGAGATACCCAAAGTACTAATGCCATAGCGAAAGTAGCTAATGCAGTTTTACCTTGGAATGACATTCCAACAGGTGTATTCATTGACATAAGTAGTCCAAATACTATTAGTGCTACTGGAATACCTAAAATTTTCATCCAGTCACGTTTTTTAGCGCTAGATGTTTTTGATGAATTTGACGTATTCATAATTTCCTCCTAAATATATACTTATAACTTTACAGTTATATATTGGATTTAAGACAAAATCCAACTTTTTTCTTCACAATGAATTATATCTTGAAACCGTATACCGAGTCTAATTACTTTATTTACTTTTCATATAACTTTTTGTTATAATAATAACAATGCAATGTAGTAGGGAGAATGTTTATGAATATAGAACAACTTAAAACTTTTTGTGCAGTAATTGAATATGGTAGTTTTTTAAAAGCCTCAGAAGTACTATTTTGTAGTCAACCAGCTATATCAAAGCAAATAAAATCTCTTGAAAGAAATTTAGGATTCTCTTTATTTGATCGTGAAGGAAAGAAAGTAAACCTAAACTCTAATGGTAGAATAGTATATGCATATGCAAAAAAAATATTAGATGAGATTTCTGAAATGAATCAAAAATTACTAGAATCTAATAATTATCTACCACCTATAATATCCTTTGGAGCAACTAACTTTATTGGAGTTCATATAATAACTCCAAATATTGGTAGATTTAAGGATAACTTCCCTGAAGCATCTGTTTCTTTTACAATAGATTTCAATCAGAATATTTTAAAGATGCTAAATTTAAATAAGTTTTCTTTTGCTTTTGTAGCAGAGTCTGATTTATTAAAACAATACCAAGATATAAAAACAGATTTTTTTAGAGATGATGAACTAGTTCTTGTTGTTTCTCCAAATCATCCTTGGACTTCTAGAAATTCTATTGATATAGAAGAATTGAAGGATCAAACATTTCTAGTATCTCAACCCAATTCTGCTATTCGTAAATTTATTGAGGATACATTACATACAAATAGAATAGTTATAAATAATATACATAATTTATATAATATTGAAGGAATAAAACAATCTATCTTAAGTGGGCAAGGTATATCAATATTACCTAAAAAAGCAATTTCTACTGAACTTAAACATAAATTATTAATAGAAGTACCTATTAATAATTTACCTTTAAAAAGAAAATTATTTATTGCATATAAAAAAAATAAGCAATTTACTACTCTAGAAAAAGATTTTATCAATTCATTAATATAAAATTCATTATATATATTTTTTCTATAAATTTAATAAAAAACCTATAAGATAGAAATTTATATTCCTTTCCATCTTATAGGTTCATTTTTTATGTTGTTAACTATTATTCTAGTTTTAATACCAATAAATACATAAAACTAATTTATGTACTTAGATATTTAAATATCTAACTCTTCTATATCTTCATTTTTTCTTTTAAATAGCAGTATTAGTAGAAGTAGTAAGAACAACCAACTAAATGGACTCTTTATGAAACCTGTAAATATTCTTAAAAATCCATTTCCACTCTTTGCTTCATCCGTTGATTTATCATCTGAATTTTCCTCAATAATAGTATTATCGACCGCTGTTGTAGTATTTGATGCAGTACCATCGGATGTAGTAGTACTTGAATTATTATTTCCGCCTAAATTATTGTCCCCTTTCTGAGCATTATCTCCACCTAGATTGCTATCCTCATTTGAATCATTATCTCCACCTAGATTGTTGTCCTCATCTGAGTCATTATCTCCACCTAGATTGTTGTCTTCATCTGATTCATTATCTCCACCTAGATTGTTGTCTTCATCTGAGTCATTATCTTCACCTAGATTGTTATCTTCATCTGAGTCATTATCTTCACCTAGATTGTTGTCCTCATCTGAGTCATTATCTTCACCTATGTTGTTATCTTCATCTGAGTCATTATCTCCACCTAGATTGTTATCTTCATCTGAGTCATTATCTTCACCTATGTTGTTATCTTCATCTGAGTCATTATCTTCACCTATGTTGTTATCTTCATCTGAGTCATTATCTCCACCTAGATTGTTATCTTCATCTGAGTCATTATCTCCACCTAGATTGTTGTCTTCATCTGAGTCATTATCTCCACCTAGATTGTTATCTTCATCTGAATCATTATCTCCCCCCAGATTGTTGTCCTCATCTGAGTCATTATCTCCACCTAGATTGTTGTCTTCATCTGAGTCATTATCTCCACCCAGATTGTTATCTTCGTCTGAATCATTATCTCCACCTAGATTGTTATCCTCATCTGAATCATTATCTCCACCTAGATTGTTATCTTCGTCTGAATCATTATCTCCACCTAGATTGTTGTCCTCATCTGAGTCATTATCTCCACTAGAGTCATCATCTGGGCCAGGTATTACTGATTCTAGGTGTTTTAGTACTTTTATATCACGTGTAAATGTTATAACATTTCCATCTCTATCTGTTACTGTATATTCTATAGTATATGTGCCTGGAACTAAGTTATTAAAATCTCCTAAATCAATTTTAATATCCAACTGTTCCATAGTATCTCTATCATCTGTAATAGTAATTCCTTGCATAAAATCAACTGTATCGCCTTTGCTAATTTCGATATCAGTTATATTTGAAACAACTGGTGCATCTCCTTTTGGATTAATAGCGTTCTTTAGTTTTTCAAGTGTCTCTGTAATTGATGTAAGTGCTTTATTTGTTTCAGCTTGATTTAAATTACCTGAATTAAGCAGATTATTTATTTCTGCTAAAACCTCTTTTAATTCATTTGAAATTTCTTCAGGATACTGTCCACCTAGACTTCCTATCAAACTATTGTTAAAAATATTTTCATAGAAGCTATTAGCTTCATCTATAGCCTCTTTAAGGTAAGTATAATCAACCTCCGCTGGTGTTAATGGAATTTTCATATCCTTGTATGCATTATATCCGCTATTTACCTTAGAAAGTATGAGTTGTTCACTTGCTTCAGCTATTCCCAAGTTACCTTTAGTATTATAATTTACAGGATTAGAGCTTTCCATATATGTATTTCCATATGCTAAAAACTCATTATTTTTATATGCTGTCTGTGCTCTACCACTTATAGTAATTTGATCTCTTTCATCACTTAAAAATGAATTTTTGTAAATTATAAAGTTTTTAACATCACCATATGCATTTTCCCATACATCCTTTGTAACAGTTCCATCATTATTTTTCACATTAAATGAAAGAGTATCTCCATCTCTAAAGCTCTGATAATATAATATTCCTGTTCCTTCTCCACCAAAATTAGTTTTTGCATGGAATAGGTTGTTGTATATCACTGTATCATAGAGTAAAGTATCTTCTCTTGATAAATCACCATATATATATGTTAATAATGGAACATCATCAAAATAATTAGAACCTACATAAACATTACTTCCGTTTCTTATCTTGACACCGCCAGCAGCTCCATTTTCCATTCCTTTAAAATAGTTACCAACTATATTTAAAGTATCATAACTCTTAGAGTAAATTATATGGTCTCTTCTTTGTCCCTCTTTTGCAACATTTATACCAGATACCAATACATCTTCTTCAAAATCACTAACTATATTTCTTGTTTTCATCATATTGAAATAATTGTTAGCTATTAGAACATTAGTATCATATCTTTCATTATTTATAGCTGTAAAGAAATTACCTTGATGTCCTTCAACTAAATTTGAGCTCTTTATTATTGATAACCTATTAACTACTTCTGTCGGTAACATTTTAGCAGCATCATCAGCACCATCTAAATCTCCAAAGAAGTTGTTACTTATACTAGTATTTTTAGTTCTATATGTTGCTATACCTCTACCTGGATAATTTTCTCCTCTTAAGAAAATATTATTTTTTATTGTATATTTAGTATTTTTAGCTATAACGTATGGTTCCATTGTAGCTTTTAATATGCTTCCATCTTCTCTTTTTTCTCTAGTGTACTTACCATTTATGAATGTATTATTTTTTATTGTAATTCCTTTTTTATATGGACCGTTTATTTCAATTCCAATATTATTAAATACTATATTTTCTATTTCAACATAGTTCATTGGACCTTTATATTCAGCATGCATTAATTTCAGCATTTTTTCAGTACTAGAAGTAGCATCAAAAATAGAAAGTCCATCTTTATCTCCACTTATCTTAAAGTTAGATAAAGCAGGTAGTTGTATTTTAGATAAATCAATATCTCTTGTTATTTTATATGTTCCTTCAGGGAAATATAATTCTCTGCCATGGGATGCAGCATATTCAATTAACTTTTCTATTTTTTCAGTTTCATCAGTAACTCCATCTCCAATCAGTCTAATAGGGTTTCCGTTTTCATCTAAAACCTCAGTATTTTTGGTAACATCTATGACCTGTTTAATAATCATATAGTCAATATCTTGTTCTTGATATTTTTTCTTTCTATCTTCACCTTGTATATTAAAGTGGTCCAGATAGTAATCACTTAAAGCTTTATACGCCTTATCATTAACATATTTATCATATGTATTATTAGGAGCAATAAATTTATTATCTTGGATATAACCATCAGTCATTTCTAGATTTTTTACATTAACATTTATATTTGATTCTTCCTGTGTTATAGTCCCAACAACTTCTACATATGAATCTGAATAACCTGAGCCTAAAAGTGTTCTAGATCTTGTTATAGCAATTCCACCTTCAGTATTATTCATAGTTGTACAATTTTGTAATTTAACAGAACTACCATTAACAAAAATTCCTGCTCTAGCTGAAGTTTCTATCTTTACAGAATCTAGTAAAGCATTCTTAGAATTATATATGTGAATTGCATGGTTATTGGAGTTTTTTACTGTAACATTTACTAATCTAATATCCCTACCTTTTAAAGTAATATTCCCAAGATTGTTAAAATCAATAGTTTTTCCATTACCATTTATTACAACACATGCTGCCACTCGAAGTTCTAAAGTATCACTTCCTGGATCCAAATCACTTTGTTCAATTTTAAGATCACTATTTAGAGTAAGAACGTTACCACTGTTTTGTATATTATTCTTTAAATCATCAACTGAATTTATATATATATTTTTTTGAGAATAATAATCTAGTTTTTCATTATCACCTTCTGAATACTTATTACCAGGTAAATATGTACCACTTGCATAGTTTATAGTGTTTTCACTTTGATTTAATCCTACTATACTTTGCATATGTACAGAATCTTTATTGTGAATATTAGCAGTTAATATATCTACAGTTGATCCATTTCTTACTTGAATTCCTCTATATAGATGATTTTCAGTTTGTATGTTACTTAACTGTACTTTAGAAGCATAAACATCTAACCCCACTGTACTTCTTTCCTCTTTAGGAACAGTTATATCCTTACCTATAAGATGTATATTACTAAGTTTAATATTGTTAGAAGAATATATTGTAAGGCCTGTAGACTTATAATCCTTTATTATAATATTGCCTATTTCAACATCACTTGTTGACTTCACACGTAAATTAAATTGGTTGCTTAAGCTTATTTCCTTGCCGTTACCATTTATAATAATATTTTTTTCATTTATTTCTATATCTTCATCTAAAGCTATATTATCATTAAGAGTAATAGTTGAATTAGATATTTTTATTGCAGCTTTAAATTCATCTAAGGTATTTACTACTGCACTTTCCCTTTCCTCACTACCTGTGATTTCAATTTTTTCATCTACTGTAGTATTAGCATTAATATTTATTGTTACATCTGAAGTATCCTTATATTGTTTCAAATCACTAAAATTACTATCTGTAACCACTTGCGTAGTTACTATATCGCTCGCTATGCTTTGTGTTATATTTACATCAGATAATTGTCCATTATTTGGCATAGAATGAACAACATTAGTTAATAACATAGTAAATAATAATATACTTGAAATTAATTTCTTCATCCGTATTCCTTCCCCCTTAAATAACACTAACTATTTTAGTATAGTTTATACAGGACTTCATTTTATCACATATTATTCCAAAAATAAACATAATTTTAACTGCATTATTACATTTTTATACAATATATAACACATATAATTTAATATTTTTTAGAATTTTTAATTTGATACTGCTATACACAAAGAAAAAGGAGCTGTCGCAATACAACAGCACCTTCTTTATATATATTATTAATCTATCTCATATTTTAGTATATTTCCAGTATTAGCATCTATTTCGTAGTTATATTCCTTGTTGTTAAAGTAAAATTCTAATTCATATTTTTGTATTCCATCATCAAAATCTAATTCACTTTTTACCAATGTAACTTGGCTACTCGATAGGCCTGCATGATTCAATGCTATTTGTTTCGCTTCTTCTACTGTTATTAAAGTTGCTCCTGAATTTGATTGTTGATTTCCAGCTGTATTGTTTGATTGCTGATTTTCATTTGTATTATTTGATGTCTGAGTACTCTCTTCACTGTTTGATGGTTGATTATTAACTACATTATTTGATTCCTCTTTAGTCGGTATATTATAGTTTTCTACATCGTAATCATATCCTATTATTTGTCCATTAGTGGCATTTACTTCATAATCATATTCTTTATTTTCATAATAAAACTCTATATCATATTTTTGTACTCCATTCTCCATATCAGTTTCTGTTCTTATAAATGAAACTTGATCACTTGCTAAATTTGCATGTTTTAATGCTATTTCTTTTGCCTCTTCTACTGTTATATTTTTATTATTATAAGTTACTGCTGAGTTGCCACATCCTGCTAAACTCATACTAATACTAATTATCATTGTTGCTACTGCTAACTTCTTCATTTTAACCTCCATACTTATAACATTTTTTATATAAAATTACTTATCTAAATTCAGAAAATCTACTGTTATTTTTGTATATTTATTTAATTCACTCTCTATGTTAATTTTAGAATTATAATTATTTACTATTCTATTTGCAATAGATAATCCAATTCCAAAAGAATTGTTATTAACTCTAGATTTATCAACCTTATAAAATCTTTTCATAACATTTCTTATCTCATTCCTAGGTATTCCAATACCATTATCTTTAACTTCTAACTTAATTTGATTATCTACTTTTCTTAACATTATTTGAATTTCTATATTTTCCTTATTATTATACTTAATTGAATTATCAATAAATATAATTAACAATTGCTTTAAATCATTTGGATCAATTTTTATTTTAATATTCTCTTCAATATTAATGATATATTTTACATCTGGATTTAAAACTCTATACTGTTCTATTACTTCATTTACTACTATTTTAGGGTCTATTTCTTCTAAATCACTTAAATTTATTTCTGTTTTTTCTGCTTTAGATAGTATTAGCATATCATTTACTATTTTCTTTAACCTTTCAACTTCATTTAAGCATATGTCTAATGATTTTTCTAAACGCTCTTTATCATTCTTTCCCCATCTTTTAAGCATGCTTAAATGCCCATGAAGAGCTGTTAATGGTGTTTTTAATTCATGAGAAGCGTCAGATACAAATCTACTTTGTTCATCAAATGCTCCTTCTAATTCATCCATCATTGAATTGAAAACAACTTTTACTTTATCTACTTCATCATTTAACTCTGAGATTTCTGCTCTTTTATTAATTCCTTTTTCTTTTATTTCATTCATAGTTTCTGTTAAACCTGTAAGTCTTTTTATAAAATTTCTTGAAACATACATAGCTCCAATTACGCTTAAAATTATCCCTAAAACTAGAATAAATACTAAAGTAGGAAAATAGCTTTCTATAAATTCACCAAATATATCACTTTCTTGAATTATTTGCAGATTATATTTATTCCCATTTATATTTACTGGCCCGCTTAATATTCTATATGTATCAAAATCAATAATCTTAACTTTTATCTCTAAGCTATTAGCATCATAAAAATAATCTATTTTATTCCAAACTTCAGATTTATCTTCATAATATAATTTATCTCGTGAATAAATTCTAATATGCTCATCATTTTCCCCTCCAATTATAGCTTTCAAATATTCATTAAATCCTGTTTCTGAAATTTCTATATTTATATTTTTTGAAAGACTAGTTATTTCATTATACTTATCTATTAAATATTCTCTTTCATATTCATCACTAAATGATCCGAATGTAACTATTTGTATAATTGTATATATTGCAAGTATTGAAACTATTATTAAAAGGGAACCTCTTGTTAACTCTAAAAATATTGGTAGTTTTCTTTTCCTCATATACTATGACCTCATAATATAACCAACTGATCTTACAGTCTGAATATATTCTTCTTTATTACTTTGATTAAGCTTTGTTCTTAAATATCTAATATACACATCTGTAACATTGGTTTCTGGTTCAAAATCATATCCCCATATTTCTTGTAGTATTTCATCTCTTGTAACTACTTTATCCTTATTATCTATAAGGAGCATTAAGAGCTCATACTCTTTATTAGTTAAATTTATTTCTTCATTATTTTTCTTAACAACTCTAGAATTTCTATCAATTATAATATCCTTAAATTTTACTATATAATTATTGAAATTCTCTTGCCTTCTCATAACAACTTCAATACGAGCAAGTAATTCTTCTATTGCAAAAGGCTTAGCAATATAATCGTCCGCTCCAATCTGAAGACCATTAACTTTGTCCATTACACTATCCTTTGCACTAAGCATTATTACAGGGGTATTTTTTTCTCTTTTTAATCTTCTACATATTTCAAATCCATTCATTGATGGAAGCATAATATCTAGAATTATTAAATCATAGTTATCTCTTATAGCTTCTTTTAAACCTTCTCTACCATCACTTTTAACACAGACACTGTAACCTTCATATTCTAATTCTAATTTTATAAAATCAGAAATATTGGCTTCATCTTCTACTATTAGTACGTTCTTCACTATAAGCACCTCTTTGTTTAAACTTTTAATATAATTTCTCTTAATATTGTCTATTTTATACTTATATAGCAATATACTAACTAAATTAAAGTTTTTATTCCCCTTTCATGATTAAATTATATTAAATCAGCTTTTACTTATCATGAAATAAAAATGAGAGTTAGATTAAAAATTTTTAATCTAACTCTCATTGTCTGTACAAATTCAATATTTTTAAATATTTTCTTCTATTTTATTAATTCTTTTTTTAATTTTGTAACTAATTGCTGCCATCTTTTCTTTATCTACTTTACATACCTTTCTATCATAAGTATATAATCCGTTAATTTCATCCTCTACATCACTTAATTGTGTATAGACACATCCACTTAATCCATTTTCTATTGCTGGTATAATCATTTCTTCATACATCTTTACTATATTATCTGTTAGTTTATCAGAATTCTCAAAGCCTCCATATCCATAACTATTATATTTACTATAGATATGTCCAGGAACAAGATAAGAATATCCACCACATTCTGATACTATAAGAGGTCTTTCTGTTTTTGGTAACTCAATAGTTTTAAAATAAATATGCAAGCTATCTACGTCGCTCTTTTCATTAATAAACCAACCTGAAGTAGAATCTATAAAACGAGTGCTATCAATTTTCTTAACAAATTCATAAAGATTATCACTTTGAAACTGACCCCAGCCCTCATTAAATATAGTATATCCAACAATACAAGGGTGATTATAAAGATGATTTATCGTATCCTCTGTATGCTTTATAAAAATTTCTCTTTGAACTTTACTACCTCTTCTTTTATCATTGAGTTTAAGCATACCTATGTTAGGAAGTGCTGTATCTCTTATAAAAGAATATGAGCCGTTATTCACCATATCTTGAATAACCAACATACCATGCTTATCACAATAATAGTAAAAACAATCTGGTTCTACTTTAATATGTTTACGAATCATATTAAAGCCTAACTCCTTCATTCTTAAAATATCTCTCTCAAATTCCTTTTCCATTGGTGGTAGGAAGATTCCTTCACAGAAATATCCTTGATCAAGTACTCCATGTAAGAAGACAGGCTTACCATTAAGGCATATTCTCTCTACTCCATTTACTTTGTTAATAGAAACTGTACGTAAAGCAAAATAAGTTTCTATTTTATCTTCAGATGTACTAATATTCATTTTATATAGATATGGATTTTCCATTGTCCATAAAATAGGTTTATGTTTTGTTCCATCTGATAAGTTAATTTCATCTAAATTTATTCTGATTTTTTTCTCTTTTTCATAGCTTGTATAGGTGTATTCACCAAGATCCATCTCTATTTTATATTCCTCTGCATTTGTATCTACTTCAAGTGTTATCCCTGTCATATCAGGAATGACTTTAATATTATTTATAGATATCTTTGGAATACTTTCAATCCATACAGTCTGCCATATACCACTTACTGGAGTGTACCACATACCCCCACGATTTTTACATTGCTTCCCATAAGGATACTTTTGGGATAAAGTATCAGTAACCTTAACCATTAACTCATTTTCTTTATCTCTTAATAAAACATCAGTAATATCAACTGAAAAAGGCAGATAACCTCCTTCATGTACCATTAATTTTCTATTATTTACCCATATCTCTGCAATTTGGTCTACAGCACCAAAGTGAAGTAGAACTCTCTCCTTTATAAAGTCTTCTGGTAGAGTGAAATTTTTTATATACGTTAAATGACTTTTTATTGATTTTTTATATCCAGATAAAGTTGATTGTGGTGGAAACGGAACTTGTATATCATCACCATTTAACTTCCATATTCCATTTAAACTAAAATAAGAATTTCTTTTCATTTGCGGTCTTGGATATTCTGTCCAATCAATTTCTTCATTACTACTAAGCTCCCAATGAGCTTCTCTTATCATTTTAAAGATTAAATATAGTGCTAAAAGTAAGACCATAGCCACAATAAATGCTGCAAAATATATTCTTCTATCTGGAATAAAGGATGTTGTACCATCGCTATTTAAAATTGTTTCAGCATTATGTAGTACTAATGCCCCTATAGCTGGCCCAATTACTCCTGGTATAAGTACTTGTCCTAAAATACGTAATCCTTGAAATAAACCAGCCTTATTTTTTGGAATATTATCTCTTATCATTGCCCCGAAACAAGCCATTCCTGTTAAATATCCTATCATCATAAGTAATGAGCCTGTAAACACTGAAAATGTACTTGTTGTAAAAAATAAAATAATATATCCCATCATAAGAATTATAATTGATGGTATAACAGACTTTTTAAAACCTATCATATCATATAGTTTTCCATAGAAGACTGTAATTATAGCTGCGACTATAATTGCAGGTGCCATAATCATTACATAATTTGTTATACCTAAAGTTTTCTCATAATACAGAATAAGATATGGCATAAAGATATTAATAGAAATACCAAAAATCGAAAATGCACCAACTACTGTATATAAAAGCTTATTTTCTTTTATAACAGATATACGAAAACTATAAAGAACATTTGTCCAATATTTTTTTGTTTCATTTGAGGATATTCTAGTATCCTCTATTAATATGAATCCTAGTATACCTATAACAATTACACTTATACCTATTATAAAAAAAATAGAAGTCCAGCTAGATGCCAAATCCAAATCAAAGGCCATAAATCCACCAAATACTATTAATATAGATGCTAGTGGCATCATTGAATTTATTCCTTCTATGCTTCCTCTATTGCTCTCACTTCCACAATCAGTCATCCAAGCATTAAAACAAGCATCATTTGCTGCTGAACCAAAGAAAGTCATAATACAATCTAATATTATAACTAAAGATATACCAAGAGATGCAGCCTCTGCAGCATTTCCAACAATAGGTATTAAAATATCCATTCTGATAAGGGAGAATGAAAGTATCGAAATTCCCCATAAAATATATCCTATACAAATAAATATTTTTCTCTTTCCAAACTTATCAGATAATGCACCAATTAATAAAGTTGTTAAAGTTGCGGCTACTGAACTAGACCCAACCATCAAAGAAATATCAGCTGCTGATGCATTAAACATTTTATAAATAAACACATTTAAATACATATTCTCAACAACCCATGCAATCTGCCCCATAAGTCCAAAGATTATAAGAGTTATCCAAAATTTCTTTCCGAGTTTATTTTTCATTTATAATCCCCCATAGTAAAATTCACATATTATTCCATAGCGTTACTTTCATTATATCATATTAGGTTAATTCTTCCATATATTATATATTTCTTGAGTTTTATGAAAGTCATACGTACTAATTATTTTAAGATAATATGCTGTTTCTATATTTAAAAGTTTATGGATAAGTTTAATGCATGGTATTTATACAAAAGTTTATTTGAACTTCCATTTAATATTACTTTACATAAATTTTATAAAGGTATATAATCTACACAATTTAACGTTAGTTAAGTTATAATTTTAAGCGAGGTGATACAAAATTATGTTTAAACCATTTATGACATTTATTAATCTTCCCGTTAAAGATTTGAAAAAATCAATGGATTTTTTTAAAGAAATCGGATTTACTTTTAATCCTCAATTTACAGATGATAATGCTGCATCAATGATAATAAATGATAATACTTTTGCGATGCTTTTAACTGAAGCGCACTTTAGGAATTTTACTAATAAAGAGATTATAGATGCAACTAAACAAGTAGAATGCTTAGTTTCTTTCGCTGTAGAAAGCAGGGAACAAGTTGATATAATTGTAGAAAAAGCACTTAAAGCTGGTGGTAGTCGTGCACAGGAACCAAAGGATTATGGATTTATGTATCAGGCTAATTTCCAAGACCTTGATGGTCACATATGGGAATTATCTTATATGCCTCAAGGAGGAAATGAATAAAATTTAATTTAAAGTTTGTGTAATAAGTGAAGTAATACTTCTAAGCATTATATAAATAAAAATATAAATCATAAAAAATAGTCTTAGGTGATTCAAGCACCTAAGACTATTGAATTTATTTCCTGGGCAATACTATTTATATAAATGTAACTACTTCTTCTAATGGCCTACGTGGTGGTTGTGCTGGCCCCGTCATATAACATGCTCCATATCCCATTGCAGCAGAACCTAATAAAAAGTTTTCTTATTATTTTAATTAAGATTTAATTCGCTATTTCTACAAGCCTTAATTACTAATATATATTTTTCAATTTCCTCATATCCAATATTCATTTTATCTAAATACATATCCGCTAATAATTGCTGCATTTTTAGTATCTTATCGCTATCTGGAGTATCATTAGGAATCTCCCCTTCTGATATTAAAAAATATGTTCGTGCAACATCATATTGCCATGGTCCATGACAAACATTCATAAAATCAATTACCGTACAACTACCATCTAAATTAATCCATATATTATTGGGATGAAAATCTCCATGGCATAAATTATCTCCTTCTGGCAATTCATCAATTAATTTTAAAACCTTCGAAGCATTTCTATCTTTTTCAGCTGCCCATCGTAGAAATTCTTTATATGATACCACTTCTTGTGAATGACAGTTCAAAATACATTTGTGTAAATTACACATTTTATTTAATAATTGATTTGTATCTTCTCCAATAATTATCTTGTCCAGTATTGAACTTCCATATAATCTTTCATAAATAATTCCTATTCTATTTTCAATATTAATAATTCTATATGCTTTTGGTACTGGTAATTTATTATTCGCCATGCATAGTGCATTTTCATACTCTCTCTTAATAGCTAACTCAGAATATCCATCAAAGAATAACTTACATATCTTTTCCTTCTCATATTCAAAAATTTCTGCTGTATTGCCTCTTCCTATACTCTTCATCACTTTCCCTCATCAATATATCAAAATTTTAGTTTTTCTTTATACCAACCACTAAATGGTGATTATATTCAATAGATACTGAATTGTACTTAATATTATAGTATTTATTTTTTTGCTGAAATTAACAGCATCATAGGTCTACGTAACTCTTCTGTCATATCTTCAAATTTATCTAACATTTCCTTTGTTGGAGTAGGTTCAATAACTTCTCTTATTGTAAATCCACACTTTAATAAACTATTAATATACGTTGTTAGAGTTTTATGATATTTCCTAACACATTCGCCTAAAAAATTGGTTTCTCTTATCCCCTCATAGAAATAATTATCTATAGGCCAATGTAGTTTATTACCTTCTTCATTATAATACCATTCTTGGTTCCCATAAGCTGTAAATATAGGATGCTCTACTGAAAATATAAAATCTCCATCATCTTTTAACATATCATATACGTTTTGGCATACCTTATCAAAATTTTTAACATAGTGAAATGCAAGTGAACTTATTACAGTATCAAAATATTCACTATCAAACTTTACTTCTTCTATACTTAAATTTATATATTTTATAGCCTTATCTCCATTGATTTCTTTAGCTCTTTCAAGCATTTTTTCTGATAAATCTACTCCAATTGCTTCTATAGCGTTGTTTTCAATAGCATACTTACAATGCCATCCAAATCCACACCCTAAATCTAATACTCTTTTATTTTCAAAGTTAGGAAGCATACTTTTAAATGTTTCCCACTCTCCTGCCCCTTGAAGCCCATAAATTGATCTTTTCATTTTGCTGTACTTATCAAAAAATATATTATCATCATATTTATTTTCTCTCATAATAATATCACCTTTCATTTATAATTTATTTTTTATATATAAATTTTATCTTACATATTGCTACTATGAAAAGTTCATAAATAATTCTACCTAATTTATGTTTAAATATTTAAGGAGATATTTAAACAAATACCTCCTTTTATCTATTTATTTATTTATTTTTTTATACTCTCTTAATATTCTTCTTATACTATTTTCAACTAAGTAATATTTATTTGAGAGTTCATATACACTCATTCCACTTTTAAAATCTTCATAAATATTTTCATTTCTTTTATTTAACTCTTTTTTTATTCCTGTATTATCTCCCCAAGACCTTTTAGTTTCTATTCTTTTAGGAATATATAAATAACCACCATCCATAAATTGTTGAATTTCTCTTAATAAATACTGTGGTAACATACTTTGTGCATTTTTATATTTCATGATTCTGCTCCTATCTACTTTAAAAATAGTAAATATTTCAGCAAAAACCACATAAAACTACCTTTTCAAATTTTATAATTTCAAATCATGCTTCTAACAAAATAGTATCAATGTAGCTCTTGCTAGAAGCTTATTTCAATGTCCAGATAATCTGTTTTGTAAATATTCATATTACATTCCCCTTTAACTATATACTCATATATTTTTCAAAGAATTAAACTTTATCATATAACTTATTTAAAGTGCTTCATTTTCCATAATAGCATTTTTTCTTTAAAAAATCTAATTGTTCTTTTCATATGAACTTTCTATGAATACTTTTTCTATATTGGTTGTGCCATCTTTAATATATGCATTAGCCATTTTACTACCAACAATATAGTACTCATCAAATGCTTCCTCAAATCCATCATCTAGCGCATCTAACCCTCTTGTTGCACTTATATCTGTTAACCATTGCCAAACATTTAAAATTTCTATTGATATAAGAAGTCTTAGTATTAATAAGCTATAAATAATAAAACCGCACTAATAATTTGTACGGTTTTCACTTATATAATTCCTATGGCCAGAAACTCCTAAGCATTATAAATCGATTGATTTTCTTACACTATTTGTTCAACAATTCATTTATCTAATTTGCTAATTTATATATTAGGAGGCTTTTTTGTTATAATTTTATTAAGAATGTAAGCTCCAATAAAAGAAAGAACGCATAATACGCCTTCTATAATATATACTATAGCAGGCTTTTCTAGTACTATACTCACTATAATAGTAACTAATAAAACCACTACTAGATCTATACATACAGCCCTCATTATTTTTAAACCTTTCAAATCCTCACCTCCTTATTCAATTTATCTATAACTAGCATTATATAAGATTAAATCTTTATTATTTTCATCTTATTTTATACTACCTATAACTTCCAAAATTTTTATAAGGCCTCATTATAATTTAGTAGCTCTACTCTTGTTGACACCCCTCTAAGTGCAATTAAGTGAATTGTCTCATTTATAGTTGTACAACAATCAGCTAGTATCTTTACACTATGCTTTTCTGCCTGTTTTGAAATAGCAGTGAAAACAACACAGTTTTGCGTCATCATACCACACACAAGAATTTCTTCCACTTTAAGCTGCAATAATACTTCTTCTAAGTTTGTCTCATAAAAACTATCTGCAAATTTCTTTATAACTCTCTTTGCATTTGGAGCAACTTTTAATATCCTTGGGTGAATGTCAACTCCTTCTGTTCCTTCCTTAAAAAGAGTAGAATCTGCATCTGAAACATGTTGAATTAAAATTACTGGGATATTACTTATATTTGCCTTTTTGATAGCATTTTCTATATTATTTAACGTATTGTCTGTATTCCATAATGCAAATTTACCATTTTTAAAGTACTCCTTTTGTATATCAATAACCAAAAGAGCCTTTTTCATATTTATTACCTCCCATATTCAACTTAACTTATTCTTAATTATCTCCCACAAATTACCACATATTTATCGTCTTAATAATAGCATAATGAATTTCATTATAAAATTACTTACTTTTTTGTGTGTATTCTATATAAATTATTTATCTAAAAATCAAAAAACATTAAAGCCTTAATCTGCTTTAATGTTTTTTACTTGATCACTTAAATATTCAATTCCCGCTTCCTGCATAACTTCTAATGCCTTTATTATTTTATGTCCCCTATCTGCCGTCAAGAAATACTCTACTCTAAGGGGATAACCTTGATACTGTATCTTATCTATAAATCCAAACTCTCTTAATTCATTTAATTGCTGTAATAACATTTTTTGACTTATTCCCTTTATCCCCTTTTTTAATTGAGATAATGACATTTTATCATTATCTCTCAATTGCCAAAGAATAACTGTTTTCCATTTCCCCTTTATTATATCGTGTATAATTTCCAACGGAAATGTATATTCTTTTCGAAGCTTCACATGAATCTCCCCTTACTAATTAAATCAATTTGTGAATTAATATTACCCCCTTGAAAACCTTAACTTTTAAGTCATGTTTAATATATTATTTATCACATCACATCTTCATAGTTCATTATTTTTTTAACTAGCTTAAGGAGCTGTCCTATACATTGGTGTAATTTATTATATTATATTGTATATAAAAATTATTTATTCTCTAATTAAACTTTTATTCTTAGACATAATAATTCCTAAAATACACCTTTATATATTCTAAATTCTCACATTTATTAATTATATAGCATATTATATTTTATAAAATGTAAATTATAAGGAGAAAAATTATGATTAATAATTCACCTATATATCCACAAAAAGAACTTCTAGACCCTAACGCCATACCAAAATATGTTAATCAATTAACAATACTGCCTGTATTCTATCCTAAAATAATAGAAGATTGTAAAGAAGGTAATAAAGTATATTACAAGTATTCAGTAGATGCATGTGAATTTTTTCAACAATTATTACCTCCACCCTTTAAATCTACTTTAGTCTGGGGATTTGGTGGTATTTGCAAAGAAACTCCATCTAGTAATCCCAAATATATAAGAAGCTTTCCTGGACCAATTTTTGAAACTGTACAAAATATACCTGTCCATGTTACTTGGAATAACAATATTGTTAGAAATTATAATGTTCCTGTTGACCCAACTATAATGTGGGCAAACCCACTTAACCTAAACAATGCTATGTTGCCTAATGATTTTCAGCCATTTCCACCAGGGTATTATCAAGGTCAATGGCCTGTGCCTATAGTAATTCATTTACATGGTGGAGCAAATCCATCAAAATTTGATGGACACCCTTATGCTTGGATAACTCATAATGGTCTTAGGGGACCTCTATATACTACATCAGAGTATATATACAATAATAAACAACAATCAACTATGCTTTGGTATCATGATCATACTATTGGTCTTACAAGACTTAACGTTTTCTCTGGCCTTGCTGGTGCATATATAATAAAGAATTTTGATGAGATAATAAATACACCTCTTCCATCTGGTAAATATGAAATCCCTCTTCTTATTGCTGATAGAACATTTTATACTGATGGATCTATTTTTTATCCTACTGTAGGAAGTTCCCCTGAAAACCATCCATATTGGAATGAAATGTATATGGGAGATACAATGCTAGTAAATGGTAAGGTGTGGCCTAACTTAAATGTAGATGCACAGAAATATAGATTTAAACTTCTTAATATGTCAAATGGTACTCAATTTACCTTTAAGCTTTCAAACAATCAAAGTTTTGTTCAAATTACAACTGATGGTGGTTATAGAGAACACCCTTTGACAATTAATGAAATTTCATTGGCACCAGCTGAAAGAGCAGATATTATTGTTGATTTTTCTAAAATTCCTATTGGAACTAAAATCCTTTTATTAAATACTGATCCTTCTGCTCTTCCAAGCACTAATGAAGTAATGCAGTTCACAGTTACTAAAAATAGTTCCAAAAAGTTTTCTATTCCTCAAACATTAAATAATATTCCTAAATTTGTAGCGGATTCAAAACCTATAAATAGAACTCTATTTGAATTAGGCGATTCCTTAGGTCGTCCAATTGCTTTATATTTAGATGGACAACCTTTTTGCAATCCTCCATCAGAATTTGTACAAGTTGGAGCTACTATTCCTTTTAATTTTATTAATCTTACTCCAGATATTCATCCTATGCATCTACACTTAATACAATTTCAAGTTGTAGGTTATCAGCCATTTGATGTTGATGCATATAGAACTGACTGGCTTGCATTAAATGGAACACCGCCTTTTAATGGGCCAACTAAAGAATTAGATATAACAAATTATCTTACTGGTCCAATAATTCCACCAGACCCAACAGATATAGGCTTAAAAGATACGGTTAAAGCTAAACCAGGGTATGTTACAAGAATTTTAGCAAGATTTGCCCCTGATAATTTAGAAAATTGCGAAGTAACTCCTGGTGTAAATTCTTACTCCTTTGATCCAAGTGAAGGACCAGGATATCTATGGCATTGTCATATAGTTGAACATGAAGATAACGAAATGATGCGTCCATTATTCGTCGTATGCAATAATTGTATTTTTAATAAGTAATGTTTTTTTATAAAATAAGAGATAGACTAAATTTTAAATATTTATTCTATCTCTACTTATAAGTTAATCCTCCTACTTAGCTATTAATTAACATTGTTTATTGCATTAATAGTCATATTTAATGTATAATACAAATACCTAATTAACTCTATACAAAAAATACCCATACATAATATATATTTTTTAGATTAACAATATAAGTATAATTTAAATACTTTAATTGAATCATATCATTTGTATTTTTCTTATAATTATTAAATTTAATCCCTGCTCAGTTTTCTATATAAGATTAAAAACCAATACAACTAATGATAGATTTAAAATATTTTATAATTTTAAGGGGGCTTTAAATGACAATTGAACTTAACATGATTCAATCAATAGGATTAGCTGTTATTTTCCTTTTAGTAGGAAAATCAATCAAGAATAATTTTCCTATATTTTCAAAGTATGCAATACCTTCACCAGTTATTGGTGGTCTTATGTTTTCCATTATTCATATGTTTCTCAGATATAGTAACATTGTTTTATTTGAGTTTGATACAACTCTTCAAACTTTTTTTCAAACTATGTTTTTCTGTACTGTTGGCTTTAATGCAAGTTTCAAAATGCTAAAGATAGGTGGTAGGAAAATACTTATATTTCTACTTATCTCTGTTGTTTTTGCTTTTCTCCAAAATATATTAGCTGTTGGTCTGGCAAACTTAGTAGGTATAAGCCCATTTTTAGCGCTTCTTACGGCTTCTCCAGCTCTAACTGGTGGACATGGTACATCAGCTGCTGTAGCACCTAGTATTGAAGCTCTTGGATATCCAGAGGCTCTGACAGTAGCTTTAACAGCTGCAACATTTGGAATTATTGCTGGTTCCTTACTTGGTGGTCCTATGGCAAATAGATTAATTATTAAAAATAATCTCGTGAATAAGAAAATTAATGAACAATCTAATGACACTGATTTTGATTTATCTATTATAAAAAACAAGAAGACTACTCTTAATACTAATAAAATTAGCATGGCTTTTTTCCAAATACTAATAGCTATGGCTCTTGGAACTTATTTGACTGATGCTTTAAATAATTTTGTTGGCAAATGGTTTAGTGGAGTAAATTTCCCAATATATATAGGAGCAATGCTTGTAGCGGCTATCCTAAGAAATATTTCTGATAATTCAAATATTTTTAAAACTCCTTTAGAGGAAATCGAAGTAGTTGGAGAGGTATCATTAAGCCTATTCCTAGGAATGGCACTTATAACATTAAAGCTTTGGCATTTAGTAGATTTAGCTCTTCCAATGTTAATCTTACTTATAGCTCAATGCATAATGATGTATCTTTATGGAATGTTTATATCATATCCTTTAATGGGTAAAAATTATGATTCAGCTGTAATGGTCGCTGGATTAACTGGATTTGCAATGGGCTCTACATCAAATGCAATGGCAAATATGCATTCAGTTACTGATAAATATTTATATTCTAAAACTGCATTCTTTATTGTACCCATAGTAGGCTCCTTATTCATAGACTTTATAAATATTGGAATAATCTATGGATTTATCAGTTTTCTTTCTTAAATATATACATAAAATATATATCAGCACTTTAGTAATTTTATTTTCTAACATAAAAACATATTCTAAAAATATTAAGCCCTGTAATTTAAAAAATTACAGGGCTTAAGTTCAAAATCGATTATCTTTTCTATTTTAAAAACATCCTTATCAGCTTTTCACTTAATGATTTATACGGTTGATAACGCATAGGTAAATCTATAAATGTCTTTTTATCAACAATACTCTTCTTATGAGAGAATGTATCAAATCCAGTTTTTCCATGGTAAGCACCCATGCCACTTTCACCTACACCACCAAACCCCATACTACTTGTTGCAAGGTGAATCACAACATCGTTTATACATCCACCACCATAGTAGCAGTTTGTTGTAATCTTTTTGATATTCTTTTTATTCTCCGAAAAAATGTAAAGTGCCAATGGTTTTTCACGTTTATTAACAATAGATATAACATCATCTAAACTTTCATAAGTAAGTACAGGAAGAATAGGGCCGAAAATTTCCTCCTTCATAACTGCATCCGAAAAAGTTATATTATCCAGTACAGTAGGCTCAATGCGGAGTGACTTTTCTTCATATCTTCCACCCCAAGCGATTTTTTGTGTATCAATCAGCCTTATAATACGCTTAAAATGTTTAGTATTAATAATCTTGCCGTAATTCTGATTTTCAAGAGGCTTTTCTCCAAACTGTTTTTTTATTTCCTCCCTGATGCACGAAATAAGTTCATCTTTAATACTGCTATGACAAAGTATATAATCAGGTGCTACGCATGTCTGTCCGCAATTAAGAAATTTCCCAAATACAATTCGTTTTGCAGCAAGAGATATTTTTGCCGACTCATCTACTATACAAGGGCTTTTACCACCTAACTCTAAAGTAACAGGTGTAAGATTATCAGCCGCCTTACTCATAACATATTTGCCAACAGCCTGACTTCCAGTAAAAAATATATAATCAAATTTTTGATCTAACAAATATATATTCTCTTCTCTGCCACCAGTTACTACTGCTACATATTCACGAGGAAATATGTTTGAAATCAATTCCGCTATTACTTCACTCGTCGCTGAAGAATACTCGCTTGGCTTGATAATAGCAGTATTCCCTGCTGCCAAAGCATCCACCAAAGGTTCTATTGACAGTAAAAAGGGATAATTCCAAGGGCTAATAATCAATGTTACCCCATATGGAACAGATTTTACATAGCTACGAGAAGCAAACTGTGCCAAATTTGTATAAACAGTTTTATCCTTTGCAAAGCGACGGATATGACTTAGCATATAGCTAATTTCACTTAACACTAATCCAATTTCACACATAAAACCTTCAATATTACTTTTACCAATGTCCTTTCTGATAGCTTCTGATATTTTATTTTCATTTTCAATAATCGCCTTCTTTAGCAACTTAAGTGCATTTATTCTATATTCCAATGGTAAGGTTTTACCACTTAAAAAAAATTCTCTCTGTTTTTCAACAAGTAACTGTATTTCAGTTTCTTTCATAAATATAACTCCTCCTACTCCCATAGCACAAATCAGTTATTTTTCTTAATTATATAAATACTTTAGTACACCTTATCTTTTTCAATATATTAATTTTCTTTTTCTTTTCCGTATGAGTCACAAATTCCTTCTAGATTCTCAGTAATGTGGGCGAATACACGATAAAAATTTTCTCTATCATTCTCACTTAAACTACTAGAAGCTTTACTTACGGCTATAGCTATAGCCTCGTTTTATTGCTTATTCCTCTCATTACCTTCTGGAGTTAGTATAATTTTTGTTCGATATTTACGCCCATAGTCTACTTCAGAGACCTTTACAAATCCCTTTTCCGTAAGATCAAGTATTGTCCTAGATACCGCTGCTTTATCTTCTATACATAGTTTACATAGTTCCCCTGCAGTAAGTCCTCTAGGATTCTTACCTAGATAGTAAAGATACATCACATGGTTTGCTTTCAATCCCATAAGCTCTGTTTCAGTAAGTTTAATCTTTTGAATACATTTATATGCCTTTGTTACAGAAGTAGTAAATGCCTCGAAACGTTCTATAAGTTAAATCATAATTATACTCTACCATTCTATAGTTTTAGGAAATATCTAAAGCATAGGCAAACAACGAAAATGCAAGTAAAAATTGCGCTGGATAATATGTTCCAATGCACAGATAACTCGCCACTGAAATATCCCCGAATTTATTTAACACTAGCATAAGATCCGATATGAAAAATAAAATACTTCCTATTACAATTATTATATTTATAAAGCTCTTTTCTTTCAATAGATTTGAAATTGCCTTTCCTACCATAAATGAAATAATAAGAGCATAAATACAGCATATACCTTGCATTAAAGCTCATCCAAAATCAAAAAATGGAGTGAATAATATAACAGACAATGCAATTACCGAAATTATAATCCCGCATAAAATGTCTCTACCATTCAATTTATGTAACATACAATAATATACAAAGTAAAATATATGTGCTACAGCAAATATTATTGTTCCAATATAGAAATTAATATTTAGTAGTATATCTCCAAGCATAGCACTTACTAAAGCAACAATCATCCATATTGGAAATTTCAAATTAGCTTTATTCTTAATACAATATATAATATTAATAATTCCTGTTATTACAAACATACTACTAGCAATAGCTTTTATAAATAATCCACCTTTGGCCATATATAAGACATCAAAAATAAACTAACACATAATTGTTGACTTGTTAACAATTTATAAATCACCTCCATTTGTTATATATTTTTCATAATTATTAACCCATGGTATATCATATAATAATTTATATAATTTTCCATTCTGATATCTCTACGCTAATAATCTAATGTGGCTATTTACATCAGCTATATTCTTAATTAAATTATTAAAATTTATAGCTTTTATCGCTTAAAAGGCAAAAAAAATAGTAGCCATTCTTTTAATTCGAAGCTACTATTATTCAAATAACTGATAATAAATTGATTCTCACTTATGTTATATATAAATAGAAGAAAGACTTAAATGCTAACAATCAAGCCTTTCAATATATAAAATGGTAGTCCCTAGGGGAATTGAACCCCTGATTCCACCGTGAGAGGGTGGCGTCTTGACCACTTGACCAAGGAACCATATTGAGAATATTATACCAAATTTTAAATAAATATACAATTTTATTTCTGATAATTTTACTTTTACTTCATTCGTTATACCACATTTTTATAAGATATACTAAGCTTGAGTAAGATTTTTATTCTTTCTAGCGTCAATTATAAATTTTCCTATTTTTATCATATACATATAATCAACTCCTTTTTATATCAGATAGTTATCTTCATAATTTTAATGAGATAGTTGGAAGTAGAATAAACAAAAATAAACCTTATTTAAAATAAGGTTCATTTCATTATTCTAAACTATTAATAACCTTACTTAAATCCTCAGGTACTTTTATTTTACTATTTACCTGCACATATTCATATAAGGCATCAAAGTCATTATCAACATTGAGAGCAAGCCTCGCTAGATTATCCATTATCTCATAATCCCTTTCAATCCATTCTTCAATTGCTTTACTCTTATAGCCCTCCCACATGTCCCATGGTTGCATTGGCTGCTTCAATAATGAATTAACATCTAGAATTAGATTACATCTTAAATAGTCATATCCCCACCATTTAAAAATTCCAAATAGCGAAGGATCAACTCCCCCTTCTCGGCACATCAACCAAGCCTTTGGCCCTGCTATAAAATATTCCTCACTTACATTTAAAGGATTAAAAGGTAGCTTTAGTGCTTCTTGTTGAAGACTATCCAATTGTGCATCCACCATTACCCACTGTTTCTTATTCTCATTCCAATATTCAAGAACCCAATGATCTATATATTTTCCTTTTTCAAAATAATTTGCAAACCCACATCTTGCTCTTGCAGGAATTCCCGCTTCCCTACAAAGTGCAGCTGCAACTACAGAAAAGTCACGGCATATTCCTATCATTTTATTCTCATTTGCCTTCTCATCAGATATATGAGTATATCCTAGTTTGCTTAAGAAAATCAGTTTGTCTTCAAAGCTTCTTATGAATGGCTCTGTCTTTCTTTTCCCTGTAAGTTTCACTTCATAGGCCTCACTCCAATGTTGATGCATCAATATATTTTGAACATACTTAACAATAGTTTTTATATCTTTTTCTATGCCGGCAACCATATGCTTCATTGTTTTAATCTCTGTCATACTATCGCGCTCCAGATAAAGTCTAAGTGTATCTTCCATTAATAACCACTCCAATCATTTTATTAAAAACTAAATCATGTAATCATCCATGGCTTTATGGCTAAACCAAGCATAGTAAAATCTTAGAAACTTGAACTTTCTTTTATTGGGATCCAAATTTCACAATGCTCAAAACCATCGTCATCATCATAGTATAGCTCTAATTCAGGTCCTTCTGCATGTATATAATTTGTTGATGGAAACCATTCTGAATAAATACGTTTCCATACATCCTGAACCAAATCTGTTGTATTTGGTTGCAGATACTTTTCTGTGGTAAATATTGCCCATAGATGTTCAGATACTTCCACTACTTTGTATTCTTCTGGAATATCTTTTTCTGACATAAAAGTACCTATAAGATATGGGAAAGTGTCTTTTTCTAATTCTTCATAGCACATAATAGCATTCACAGGAAATAATCCCTTCCCCCCTGGATGAGGTGCATTCTTACCTAACTTATCCAATTTATCTATAGTGCCATTTTGAAAACTTTCCTGCCAAAAACTCGGAACTTCCTTAAAGTTCTCTCCATTTGACATACTGATAATCTTTTCTACACCAATCATCTTGAAACTTTTCTTTTTCTCAATTCTATAATTCACTTCTTCATCTCCTTCTATTGAAATATGGAATTTCATTTTAGGGTAGGCTTTAACCTGTACCCCATTTATTCTTGCTGAAGAAGGTGGAACTCCATGCATTTTAACAAATGCTCTTGTAAATGCCTCATGAGAGTCATATCCATACTTAAGTGCAATTTCAATAACCTTGAGATTCGTATTCTGCAAATCATAAGCCGCAAGAGTTAGCTTTCTTCTTCGTATATACTCCGAAAGTGAAATGTTAGTGATAAATGAAAATAGTCTCTGAAAGTTAACATTTGAGCTTCCTGACAATTGTGCCAATCTTTGAAAATCAATTTCCCCAGCTAGATTTTCCTCAATATAATTCATTGCTTTGTTCATACATTCTAAATAATCCGTTCTACCTCTCCTGCTCATAAGTTATTATACCCTCCTTAATATAGTAAATCTTGATAATTTCAGCCTTAAAAAAATCAAGAATTTTCATAATTTACTGATCATAATTCCACTATAAAGTATTTATAAATAAAACACTATTATTTAATATAGAAAAATTTAATAAGTATTATTTAATTCTATTATCAATAATAAGTGTATTCCATTCTCAACGCCTACATTCAATAGCATCAATTTCAACTAAAATATAAAAACTTCTATATGCAATCTGATTACACATAGAAGTCTTTCAATAAGTAATAATTTTACTTTTAAATATAGTATGTATTTAATTTTTCATTATCTCTTTTATCCTACTTATAGTCTTAAACTAATAAAGAATAATAAATACAGTAGAACAGGTAGCCCTACAATAGATGATAATACTGTAATTATAGTTCTTACTTTTTTCTCATCTGATATAAATAATCTTAGTAGCTTGTACCCTAAAATACCAATGAATCCACCTAAGCAATTTAAGATTATATCATCAATATCTGCTGCTCCAATGCAAAGAACCCACTGAATAATTTCAACAAATAAACATGCTATAAATATGAACAAAAAATTACTTTTCAAACTTTTATCTTTTTTAATCAATGGTAAATATACTCCAAGCGGAATAAATACAAATATATTACCGACTAAATTGATAAAAGCAAAATCTTTTAAATTTGTAGTTTTCCCAGATATATATTCTATTATAGTATTAAAAGGAATAAGATTTACTGACCTTGTTGCCATCCTTCCACTATCAAATAATTCAAATATTGAAACCCTTGATAGAAAAAATAACTTAATTAAAAAAATTACATAACAAGTTACAACACCATAAAAAAAAACTTTTTTTATTCCTTCTCTTCTACTCATTAATATTATCTCCCTCTTTAATTTACTAATTATATTTTTCACTTTTTATTCACTACCACTTGCTTATTATTTCATAAAATTATAAAAAAAATCATACTTATTTCTTAAGATTTCTTACATTAATTTTATTAAGAAGTTTTTCTATTTCTACTCATAGATAGAAGCTTTGCGAAACCTTATGTAGAACCTGTGGTATTCTAAATATAATAAAAAAAGACCAGCAATGCTGGCTTTTACATTTCTTAAAAATCTTCAACTCTAATAAAACTGGATACTTTATTATTAAATTTTAATCACTAGACCTTTATGCTATCTATCCAGTTCTTATATATTTTTATACCATCATCTCGCCAGCTAAATTTAATACTAGAGTTTATATCATTATTTTCAAAATAATGCTTAGGTACACTTATCATTAATCCTCTGTCTAAGTCTCTTAAATATTCTCCCTTTAAGGTATTTTCATCATATTCACAATGTCCTAATATATAGTAATCATTAAAGCTACCCTTAATAATGTGTTCTTCGTCCTCATCTGTAACACATATTAGACTTAATTCTTTACAGGACTTTATATCTTGTCTATTTAAACATGTATGTCTTGAATGAGGAGCTTTAAATCCATTTTTAATTCCATTTAATATATCATCTGATTTTAAAACTTCGTGTGAAAACACTCCAAATATTTTATCTTCTTTTAATTCCTTTCTCACATTGTAAAAATAGTTTAATGCTACTTGTGCCCCCCAACATATATATAGGGAAGCCCTTATATTTTTTCTGACATAATCTAAAATATCCCTTAATTCATCAATATATAAAACTTCATCAAAATCTAATTTTTCTAGAGGAGCTCCTGTTATAATTACTCCATGTAACTTTCCCTTAATTTCATCAAAAGTAGCATAATTATTTATCATATATTCATAATCTGATGTGGTACTTTTATAGCTTTCTAATCTAATAAATTCAATATTTAAATCTTCATTACAATTTCCTAATAACCTTAATATTTGTACTTCAGTTTCACTCTTATTGGGCATTAAATTTATTATGCCAATAGTTTTTGCTAATTTTTTATATTTACTTGAATCTATTAATATACCTTCATCTTTTAATATGTCTATTCCATTTAAATGATTTGAAGTATAAATTGCCATTTGATCTATTCGCCTACCTTATTCAATGCTTGTTCAAAATCATTTATAATATCATCTATATTTTCAATTCCTACAGAAACTCTTATTAAGTCTTTAGTTACTCCTGTTGAAATCATATCTTCTTCTGATAGCTGCCTATGAGTTGTACTTGCTGGATGTAATAAAGTTGTTCTAACATCACCTAAATGTACTACCAATTTAGCTAAATTTAATTCATCAATAAGTTTTTTAGCAGCTTCTACTCCTCCTTTAATTCCAAAAGTTAATATTCCTGATGCTCCTTTTGGTAGATATTCACGTGCTACTTCATAATCTTTTTGAGTTTCTAGTAAAGGATAGCTTACCCAATTAACCTTTGGATGCTGTTGTAAGTACTTAGCTAAAGCTAAAGCATTACTACTATGTCTTTCCATTCTTAAATGAAGAGTTTCTAATCCTAAGTTAGTTAAAAATGCATTAAATGGACTCATTGTACTTCCAAAATCTCTTAACAAAGTAACTCTTAACTTAACTATATAAGCAGATTCACCAAATGTATCTACATATTGCAACCCATGATAGCTCTCATCTGGTTCAACTAAGCAATCAAACCTTCCATTATTCCAATTAAAATTACCACCATCTACTATAATTCCACCTAAAGCTACTGAATGTCCATCTGCATATTTACTTGTAGAATGAATTACTACATTAGCTCCATATTCAAATGGGTTTAATAGATATGAAGTTGCTACTGTATTATCAACAATCAATGGTATTTGTGCTTCTTTAGCTGCACTTGCAAATTTTTTTAAATCTAAAACATTTAATCCTGGATTTCCTATGGTTTCTCCAAATAATAATCTTGTATTTGGTTTAACCTTACTTAATATTTCTTCTTTACTTATATCTGGACTAATAAATGTTGTTTCGATTCCTAATCTTTTTAAAGTTGTTGAAAAAAGATTGAAGGTTCCCCCATATATAGTTGAAGTAGATATTATATGATCTCCAGCTTCACATATATTTAATACTGCTAATACTGATGCTGCTTGTCCAGAAGAAACGGCAACTGCTCCTACCCCACCTTCTAATTTAGTGAACTTTTCTTCTAAATAACTTACTGTTGGATTACTTATTCTGGAATATAAATGACCACTTTCTTTTAAATCAAATAAATTTGCTACTTGGTCTGCATTTTCAAAATTGTATGATGTACTTTGGAATAGTGGTGCGGCTATTGGATTTCCTGGTGTTGGATTGTATCCCCCTTTTATACATATTGTTTCTTTACTCCATTTTTTATTGCTCATAAAAAATCCCCCTTAATTATTATTTTTTTATATTAGGTCCTTTTATACAATTTGTAATTTTAAGTAAAATAAAAAGGCTATTTCTCCATCAAAAATATAGAGAAATAGCCTATACACACAATATAAAATTGGCATAAAAAACTCTCTCTTATCTCTCATAAAATAAATTTTTATGCAGGATTTAGCACAATTCTGATTTATAATAATCAGCTGTTGCTAGGCTTCACAGGGCCGGTCCCTCCGCCATTCTTGATAAAAGACTTATATCCGATTATTCACTTTTAATATATTATACACTTATTTCCATTATTAGTTCAATATGCAAATAAATTTATTATTAAGTTATAATCTAATTTTACTTTTTTAGTGAGTAGGGGGTTCCATTATTCAAGTTAAATAAAGTTTTTATATTATGTTTATATAAAACGCATTATTTCTTCAGCACTCTTTCTATTAGTTGGAACTGCTTCGCCATCTGGATATCCATAAACGATAAGAGCTGCTACTGTTTCTTCCTCAGGTAAATTTATAATTTTAGCAATTGAATCTTCATTTATTACTCCCATTATACAGGTTCCAATCCCTTTAGCATGTGCTGCTAAACAGAATGTTTGACATGCTATACCTGCATCAAATACTTCCCAAGTATTCTCATTTGAGCTTTCAATACCATATTGCTCTGATTTCCCACTTTTTCCTTTTACAAAGCTTAGTACTGCAACACCTTTTGCATTTTTTAAAGTATCCATATTATAAACAAATCCTTTAACTGCATCATTTGCAAACTTTTGAATAATCTCTTCATTGTCAATTAACGTATATCTAGCTATTTGAAAATTTACCCATGATGGAGCCCATCTAGCTATATCTACTATTTCTTTCATAACTTCTCTATCTACTTTTTCATTTTTAAATTTTCTTACACTTCTTCTCTCTTTTATCATTGTTATTGCATCCATTCTAAATACCTCTTTCCTTAAATTTATTAATTCATATTTTCATAATATAATAATTTACTCATTTATATACGCATATCTTTATATCTATTTTTACCATATTAGGTTTAAAATATATATTTACAAGCCTTGTTATGTAGATTAATCTATACTATAATTATAAACATAACAAACTATAATGCAAGAATGCACTTTTTAGGTATATACTACCTTAAAAGATAGTAAGGAGTAATAAAATGGATTCAAATTGTAATATTACATTTACTTGCCCAATAGAAGCGCCAATTTATCTTATTGGTGGAAAATACAAAGCCATTATACTTTGGCACTTAATGGGCAAAACTTTAAGATATAGCGAATTGCATAAATTAATGCCAAAAGCAACTGACAAAATGCTTACACAACAGTTACGAGACTTAGAAAAAGACAAGATAATTAATAGAATTGTTTATCCTGTTGTACCTCCTAAAACAGAATACTCATTAACTGAATTTGGAAAAAGCCTTATTCCTATTCTTAATGCATTGTGTATTTGGGGAGAATCTTATTTGGAAAACAACAATTCTACTAATTCAAATGTCTCTCTTTAATTTACCCATATTTAATATTTTTTATATTAGGTCCTTTTATACAATTTGTAATTTTAAGTAAAATAAAAAGGCTATTTCTCCCTCAAAAAATATAGAGAAATAGCCTACACAATATAAAATTGTCATAAAATCCCTATCTCTTATTTGTATCAGTACCAATTTAATCTTATTTTTCTGCATCAATCTTCTTGATAGTATCTTCACGAATGGCTTGTCTTAATAGTCTAAGATAATCAGAAAAAGCTACCTTATCATCAGCATATGTTAGATTAAGGTCAAATTCTTTTGGAATCCATGTAGACAAGTCAGAAATATTATGTTGAATTAATGCTTCAAGAGAATCAATAGCCTTATAGATCTTTGCTTCTATAGTTTCACGTTCTGCCATTTCTTTGTAAAGTTCTCTCATTTCTATTGCGTAGCTTTCTGGAAGTGAATTAACCCAGCTATACAATAATTCTTCCTCTGTTTTTTCATGAATTTGATTTTTATCAAAAGTCGGAATATCTCCAGTGAAGCATTCACCTAAATCGTGAATTATACACATTCTAATAACCTTATCCATATCTACTTCTTGAAACTCATCTCTCATAAAGAAAGCCATCAGAATCATCATCCAGCTATGTTCTGCTACGCTCTCATGTCTCCCCTTTGCTGTATAACAATGTCTAATCGTATCTTTTAATCTTTCAGCAACTAATAAGGTGTCTAATAATTTTCTTACTTCCATTTTTTATTATCTCCTTTTCATAATTATCACATTATAGAATTAGTTTAATATACGTTACTGTTATCCCTCACATTTCTTGTGATGAATTATCTTTAGTTAGAATAGCAAATATTATCCTTCCAATTAACTTTCTTTAATGGCCTCTTCAATGTATAATAATGCAATTGTCATTGAATCTATTATTTTTTTAAATCTTGTATATGTTCCACTTCCTTCTTTTGCATTACTAATGCCACTTTTACTTTTATTAATAATAGAAGTAATCTGAGCTACTGATTTTATTAATTCTTCTTTTTTATAATCATGTCTTTCATTTGTTATTAATGCTTTTGATATATATAATGCTTTTATACGATTTTTATTAAGTGATAACTGTGGTGAACCTTCTTTTAATTTAGGTTGTATTTTTTCACAATTAATAATTGAAGAGTTAATCATATTTAGAGTATCTTCTATTTGTTTATTAGTAAATTTGTTCATATATATTCCTCCTTATTTACTTTTTTACTTATTAAACTTATAATTACAATATAATTATATAACATTAATGCACTTATAAACTTTTTATAAAAAAACTACTAATTATTAAGGTTTATACTATATATACATTATATATGTATTTAAACTTTAAATTTATCAAGGAGCTAAAATGGAATATAGACCAATAGATATAGCTAAAAAGTTAAATATAAGTACCTCAACTCTTAGAGTCTATGAGGATATGGAAATAATACCTCCAGTGAATAGAACTGATTCTGGATATAGAGTATATACTGAAGTCCATTTACAATATTTTATATGTATTCGAAAAATGATAAATGGATATACTTTGTCTTTTATTAAAGAATTATTAACAGAATATATGAGAGGTAATATTGATAAATCATTATGGATGATTACTAAATCACAAGCTGACTTATACAGCGAGAAAATAAGATTAGAAAAAGTTTCAATACTCCTAAAAAAATATATAAATACTGAAAATATTCATAAGAAAGTAAATTTAAAAAAGCTAATTACAATAAAAGAAATGAGTGAAATTACAAATATAAGTAGTAACACAATCCGGTATTGGGAAGATATTGGACTACTTAGTTCAACTAGAGGTATTAATAATAATTACAGATTCTTTAGTGAAGGTGAAGTTAAAAAAGCACTAGTCATACATGCTTTGAAATACTCCTTAAAACTAAAATACAATTTTTATCATATGAAACTTCTTAAAAAGGAATATGAAAATTTTATATGTAATGAGTCAAATATTAATAACTTAGTGGAAAGCATTAACCTTTATTTAGATAAGGTTAATTCAGAAATGATACAGGCAATAGTAGCATTTCAAGAGCTACTAAAAAAAGGACTTATTATATCATAGCTTTTATAATATATAGAAAATTTATGTTTATTTAAGGGTTCACAAAATTAATATTTGTGAACCCTTAAAAATAGTAATAAATAATTTATTTATTTTTATATCTATCTTCGTTGTCCTTATAGTTATCCTTTATCTCTATCTTATTATTGCAGTTAATTTTATTAAAATTCTCCATACGTAGCTTAAACCAATACTGTTTAAAATCATCATCCATATTAGGATCAGGATATTCGAAGAATTTACTGCATGGTAATTCACTACATTGTGAACAGTTATGATACCCCTTTTCTGCTGAGCATTTAAAATAAGCACAAGTATTATCCTTTGAATAAATCTCATACCAAATAGGTTTACCATTTCTATTACGGCAGCCGTCACAGACTACTCCATAGTCTTCACAATTTCCACAATAAGTTCCACATGGATTAATGATTAATTTTTCTTCTTCTGATAATCCTATACATTCTTCATCTTTTAAGACAAACTGCTTGTTATCTTTACTAAACTCTTCTTTTATTTTGGAGTAATCAAGCTTTGAACTTTTTATATTCTCTTTTTCTCTATTACACAAATGAATCGCCCTCTCAATTTAATTTCTATTTTTCAGCGCTAATTTCATATTTTACATGCGAAAAAGCACACTAATATCTAGTGTGCTTTAAATTTTATATCACAAAGAGATTAGTTATGAGAGTATCAAAGTAATCTCTTTAGATAAAGCAAGAGTTTAAGCTTTGACAGATACGATATGAAATTAGTTAATTAGGACCTCCCTTAATTCACTTGCTCTCATAACACATCCCCCTTTCATTCATAATTCTAAAAATAGAATTAAAAAATTTATAGTATAACAAAATTCTATTTTGTTATATTTTACCATTTATTACCTCGATTATCAATTCATATTTTTAAGACTCTGTATTATTGTAAATACACTATTTATACTTATAAAAATAGTCTTAGCAAAGATAAATCAATAGTTAAGACTAAAAATCTTATTTAGAAGAAGCCCTTTCTAACATTCGCTCGAAGAATTGTACTCTGTGTAACTTCAACCTACTAAAACAAGTTTTTGGGTGTCACTTATGATACGGTTCACAGTAGCATGTACAACGTAGGCTTTTTTTATTTATTGCTTGAAAAATAAGATATAAATATAAGCTTACACTAATTGAGGTAATCCATGTTACATACTTTATTGCAAATTCATTGTTAAAGATAACTGTGATTATAAAATATTAAATATACTTAGACATGTGTATATCAGTATTCTTAAAACCAACCTTCTCATATAAGCCAATAGCTCTCTTGTTATGTGCAAATACATGTAATGATACTTTACTTATTTTATGTTTCTTTGCTTCATCTTCAAGTGCTATCATCGATTGAGTGCCATATCCTTTACCACGAAACTCTTCAAGAATTACAAAATCAAATATAAAGGCAGTCTTACCGATTAGGTTTTCACTAAACTCAAGCCATAAGTAACCTACCTTGATATTTTTAGCATTATCAAAAATTGAATAAAGATACTGTTTTTCTGTCTCAATATCATTTGGAAGTAATTTTTCAAATGATTCTTCCGATAGTTTATATGCTTCGTCTTCTGTCCAAGTACCTGCTCTAACTTTTTCAATTGCATATGCATTAACTGCAATTGAGATATAGTGGTCAAAATCAGACTTGGTCATTTTTTCTAATTTTACTATAACAATCACCTCTTCTTACAGTATTATAATAATATTTGTAAATATTATTACAAAATTTATCTGTTCTATTAAGTCATGGGAAAAGTTGTTTCTTACTAAATAACACCTCCTTATGTCTTTCATTTAAGCTCCTACCCTCTATAACTCATTGTTTAAATTTAATTTTATACTATATCTAACCTTTACATAATTAAGAATAGCTATCATTCATATGTTTCTTAAGCTTTTCTAAACATCTTAAAAAGTCATCTATATCTCTATCTTCCATATTTAATATGGAATTAAATAAAAATTTACTGCTTGCCTGTTTATCTATTGAATCGATTAAACTTCTTCCTTTCTCTGTTAGACAAACTCTACTTATTCGCTTATCATTCCTATCCTTTATTCTCTTTACAAGTCCCTTGTTTTCAAGTCTAGTTATTTTTTCAGACATTGTATTTTGCGAATTATCAACATTCCTTGCTATTTCACCAATAGTAGGAGCTTTTTCCTCATCATTAACATGTAGCATAAGATCATCTAATTCTATTAATAAATGAAACTGCTCTAAACTCAAATCATATTTCTGAGCCAATTCATGATACTTTTTATGTATAATAGTATCTATATCATTTTTATATTGTACTATCATTTCTATTTTTTCTTCTTTATTCATACTGACCACCTTTGTATCGTATAGCGATTATTTCGTTATACGATATATAATACCATTTCCTATTGCATTGTCAAGAAAATTATGAAGCACTATACTTTCTATATCTTTCTTGTTCTTTATGGTTACCTTATTTATAATTAATTGTAGTAAAGTTTTCTTATCTTCTACAACTGTGATTTCTAGTAACTTGTTAAAGTTACTCAGTGTCTTCTTTACCACCTCGTACGGTATGATTACTGAATCATTGCTATCTAATTCCTTTTGTATCTGTATTCTACGTTTTTATTGAACATCTATTTGAGCAATTATAGCTTCCATTCTTTGTGCCAACGTTGACTTATCTATTGTTCCTTCCTCATATAGTTCAAATACTCTGCTCTTCCTGTTTTCTAGGTCTTTTAGATTCCTTATTAGCTGTTCTTGCTCGTTTTCCAATGGCTTTATTACATCAGTTCTTTCTCTGTTTAGATTTCTAAACATATCCTTTAGTATCTTTTCATTAAATACTACTTCTTTAATCCTCGTCATCACATATTCTTCTGCATAGTCAGCTCTAACTCCATTGGAATTATTAGTGATATAGCATAGTCATTATTATAAATTATTAAGAAATTTGTATAAGTTTCACCATTACTACATACTATTTTATCAACATATTCAGCAATACCATCAGTGCAATCAATATATGTCTTGTCCTTTATTTCTTCAAAGTCTTTCTATTCCTCTATAGCTATGACATAGCCTCCATCATCTTCACATTTATTTCTATCAGCTCCATATTTGGTGTCTAATACCTGCAATATGCCTTGAATAGTTTCTTATACCTCCTTTGGCAAGAATCCTACCCTTTCAGTCTCCTTTAAATAGCTTAATTCTATCATCTTTACTACCTCCTCAAAATAAAAATACTCTTACCAGTATTGCTAAGGTAAGAGTTTTCGATATTATAATATATATTTATATTTTTTATCATTACAAAAAAGTCTACGTCATTTGTGATACGGTTCATTTTTCATTATTCTAAAACCTCTATATATTTGTTCTAGAAGCATTACTCTAAATAATTGATGTGGGAAGGTCATCTTGGAAAAGCATAACTTATAATTTGCTCTTTTAATTACCTTTTGTGATAATCCTAAGCTTCCACCTATTATAAATGCTATATTTGAGTTTCCCATAACTCCACAGTTTTCTATGTATGATGCAAATTGTTCTGAGGTTAGGTTTTCACCTTTTAAATCCATAGCAACAACATGCATATTATCCTTTATTTTTGAAAGAATTAACTCTCCTTCTTTATCTTTTATTTGTTGTTCTTCCTTTTCAGATGCATTATCTGGAGTTTTTTCATCTGGTAATTCTATTATATCTAATCTACAATACCTAGATAATCTTTTTGAGTACTCATCTATTGCTTGTTTTAAATATTTTTCTTTTAGCTTTCCAACTGAAATTATAGTTATATTCATCCCATTTTCTCCTCTTAAGTATTAATTATTTTTAAATGATTAATTTAACTACTATATTCATCTACATCTATTACTGTAGTTCCTTCATCTACTTCTGGTAGCTTTTTTAGATATATCCTTAATACATCTGCATTAAATACTGCTTGAATTCTCGATGAATCCACTCTTGGTACATAAAAGGTTCTTTCAGCATAATCTTTCTCTTGGATCATAGCTATCGTATGTGAATTATCTTTTAATGCGTGCCTTTTTACCCTTATGCTTATATGATCATTTTCATAATCTATGTCTATATCTTTTTTGCTTACATCTTCAAGCTTTCCTTCTATAAGATACCTATCTCCATAATCTCTAAAGTCTAGTTTTATTTCTTCTTTATCTTCTTCTTCTATAAAAGAGCTGATAGCATCACTATTTATTACAGAGTCAACTATACTATTAATTAATCCCTCATTATTAATTAACGTATTGAAAACATCATTAAATATATTATTAAAAGTACCTGCAAAACTACCACTAAATACATTAATTATATCATTTCCATTAGTAAAACTTCCATATTTATAATTGCTATTCTCAGTGTTTCCACTATATAAATTTCCGTTATAATTATTTTTATTAGTCATATTATTATTTGCTCTATTATTATTAGATTCAGTTCCCATTATATTATTAAACAGAAAAGGAAACATCTCAAACATTATAATCTCCTAACTTATTAATTCCTATATAATATAATTATTTAATAACAGCACTTTTGACACAACAAAAATCGTCATTTGTTATTATTATTTCTCTAGAAATATATCTTTAAGAAATTATCTATTAATTTAATTAGTGATATTGAGGTGATTAAATGAAGAAAAACTTGCTCAAACTATAATTGATTATGCAGACGGATTTAAAGCAATTGAAGAACAGTTAGCAAGAAAAAAACTGAATATAAAAATACTATAAAACAATGCATAAAAATTAGTAGTTTCTTCGATTTATAAGAAAATAGCTTTGAATAAATTAAAAAAATTCCGCTTTTTAGCGGAATTTCTCTCATTATTATGCATTATTAATTACGCATTATGCATTATTCTAGTATCCCATTTCCTCATTCATAAATATTACATGAATCCTGTCCTTATCCCCTTGGCTTGATATAACTGTGAACTCTCTACATATCTTATCATTGCCTTTACAATCCATACAATATCCCACCTTAGTGCAAGGTGTCATCTTATTAAGTCTTTTTGCATTAGCAGGAGCTGCTATCTCCCTATTTCTTATAACTGCTTCATCTATATTTTTAACTATCTTGTTAACTCCAACTATAAGTATTACCTTCTCTGGTCCAAAAAGCATGGCCGCTACTCTATTTCCATTGCCATCTACATTGTAAAGCTTGCCATCTTCTGTTACAGCATTACTGCTAGCAAAATAAGCATCAGCAAAGAAGCTTTCTTTAAATACTTTTGTTACTTCTTCTTTAGTTAATCCTTCCTCATATCTATCTAGGAACTTATATCTTCCACTTCTTAGATGACCTATAACTCCTGTCTCGAATAATGACATTGAACCTCCACAGGCAACAGTGGAATTCTCTTTTACTAATTCTTTTATTTTTTCTATTAGCTCTTCATTATTATTTACTAGATATCCATTCATATTATTTTTATTAAGAGATTGTATTGTTCTTAATATTTTTTGCTCATTTACCCATTTTAAATTATTATCCATTATACCTCCCCAGATATTTACTTTATCTTTATTATAATAAATATATCTTTAAAATAAAATAAAGAGACCTATAAATCATAGCTCTCTTTATTAAGGAATTATTTTCCGCAACATTTTTTATATTTCTTTCCACTTCCACATGTGCAAGGATCATTTCTTCCTATTTTGTTTTCATTTCTTACCATAACAGATTCTCTATATTTTTTTTGAATTTCTTTTCTTTTTTCTGGTGAGAAAATTCCATCCCATTGTGGTAACTCATATAAATATTCTGCTTTTGCATCTAACATATTGAAGTATAACTTTTCTAAATCAACTTCAAGTTTTACTTCTGTCTCAGATGTTAAACTTTCTAAGTCTAATTGAGTTTTTAAACTATCATTAACTCCATCAACAAATCCCATAATAAATTCTGCTGATGTATTTTTCTTTTCAGCTAATTCCTTAATTGTAAAAGTATAGTTTTCTGTATGCTTTGATAATATTTCTTTGTATATAGATTTTTCTATTTCCATATACTCATTCCAAAAAGCTTGTTCTCCTTTTGCCTTAACATATTCAACTACCATATCAGTCCATTGTTTATATAAACTCATACTTTATTCTCCTTCTTGTAAGTATTTTATTTAATTTGACTAAACTACTATTATGTCACTAGGATTATGTCTGTTAGCCATAGTTAAATCAATATCTTCTTTTTGTATAATGTTGTTTTCTCTTAGAACTCCACTAACAGTTTCGAATGCTAAATCTGGGTGGTTATTAGTTCCACTTAAATGACCTAAAATTATTCGCTTGTTTGACTTATATCTTATTAAGTCTACTATTGCCTTACCACAATCCTCATTAGATAAATGTCCAACTTCACTTAATATTCTTCGCTTCAAAGTATATGGATATGGTCCGAACTTTAACATATTAACATCATGGTTACTTTCTAACAAGATAACTTCTGAATCTTTTATATTGTCTCTTATTTCCTCAGTATATATTCCAAAGTCTGTAGTTACACTTGCCTTCTTCCCTTTACAATGCACTGTATATCCAACTGGAGCTACAGCATCATGAGGTATATTAAATGAAATTATATCCAAGTCTTTTATAAACATAGTAGATCTTCTATCCATTATTTTTATATTATGCTCTTTTATCTTTCCTATTAAGCTTTCCATCACATTCCAGGTATCTGCATTTGCATAAATTGGAATATCATATTTACGTGATAAAACTCCAATTCCTTTAATATGGTCTGAATGCTCATGAGTTACAAAAATTCCATCTAAAGTTTTTGGGTCTTCTCCAATAGTCTTTAAAGCCTCATCTATTTTCTTTCCTGGTAATCCTGCATCTATTAAAATCCTTGCATTTTCGGAAGCAATAAAAATACTATTTCCACTACTCCCGCTATATAATGAACAAAATTTCATTCTACTTCCCCCATAGATTTTACTCTTCTACGACTCTTGTAATATCTGCACCTAGGGCTGCGAACTTATTTTCAATATGAGGATATCCTCTATCTATATGTTCAATTTCGTATATTTCAGTAATACCATCAGCCACTAACCCAGCTATAACCATAGCGGCTCCAGCTCTTAAGTCAGTTGCTATTACTTTAGCCCCAACTAATTTTTTTTGACCTTCTATTATTGCCGTTCTTCCTTCAACTTTAATAGTAGCTCCCATTTTTTTAAGCTCATCTATATGTTTATGTCTACTTTCCCAAATAGTTTCTGCAATTAAACTTTTTCCTGGTACCGTACTTAATAAAGCTGACATAGGTTGTTGTACATCTGTTGGGAATCCTGGATAAGGAGCTGTCTTAACATTAACTCCCTTTAAATCACCCTCTACATATACTCTAACGCTATCGTCTCCCTCTTCTACTATGGCACCCATTTCTATAAGCTTAGCTGCAATTGATTCTAAGTGTTTTGGGATTACATTATTTATAGTTACGTCTCCTTTTGTTGCTGCAGCTGCTATCATAAATGTTCCTGCTTCTATTTGATCTGGAATAACGCTATAGTTACATCCAACTAACTTTTCAACACCTTTTATTCTAATTACATCTGTTCCAGCACCCTTAATATCTGCACCCATAGAATTTAAGAAGTTTGCTACATCAACAACATGCGGTTCCTTTGCAACATTTTCAAGTATAGTAGTACCTTCTGCTAATGTTGCTGCAATCATAACATTAATAGTTGCACCAACAGTGACTACATCAAAAAATATATTTGCTCCATGAAGATTCTCAGCATCAACTGTAACAGCTCCATGTTCAATAGTAACCTTTGCACCTAAAGCCTCAAATCCTTTAATATGCTGATCTATTGGTCTCACCCCAATAGGGCATCCCCCTGGAAGTTCTACTTTTGCTTTTTTAAATCTTGATAATAAAGCTCCTATAAAATAATATGAAGCTCTCATCCTTCTTACATCATCAGTACATGCATCTACACTTCTTACATCTGTAGAATCTATTTCTATAGTATTATTATCTATTTTATTAACAGTACATCCAAGACTAGCTAATATTCTTTCAAGACAATGTACATCTTCTATATCTGGTACATTATCAATAATGCATTTTCCTTCACTAGCCATTATTGCAGCTGGTAATATAGCAACAGCTGCATTTTTTGCACCATTTATGTCAACTGAGCCTCTTAAAGCTTTTCCTCCATTTATAACTAACTTTTCCATCCGTTTCACCCTTATCATAAATTATATATATATTAATCTTTCCTATTATTTCAATTATTATCCATTCCATGTAACTTTCTTAAAAACTTACATTTTACATTATATCATAAAAATAATTTAATTAAATAGAGTTTTTTCTTCCAAAAAGGCTTTTTTACTAACTTCGGAATAAAACATACATAAAATTTTTAAATTATATCATCTTTTTTAATTTTCTGTAATATGTTATAATTTATAACAAAGTTTGTATACTATTTAATTGTATATAAATAAATTTGTTATGAGAGGCTGAAGCTATGAAATATTACTTAGTTGCATTATTTGATGATGAATCATATAAAAATTTAAATCCTATACAAAAGAATCTTTCTAAAAAGTTTAGGGCAAATAGAAATTCTCCAGCCCCTTATATACCTTTAGAAGTAATAGAAAATCCTAATATAGATAAGTTAGATGTTGTAATAGATAAAATAGTTAAACCATATAAGAACTTTAAGGTTCAATTATTAAAAGAAGTTTCTGTTTCAGAAACTAGTAAAACCTTAAATGTCAAAATTCAAGATATTGGCTATATTAAAAGAATGAATAGATTAATGAATGATACATTAAGACTACATGGATTTAATGTTCAAGATAACTCTAGTACCCCATCAATGCATATCTCACTCGCTAATCTTAATTTTATTCCAAGAGATATGAAGAAAATTGATGGTGAAGTTAATTTTAAGTCAAATTGCGAGACTTTAAAGGTAGATAGAATAGAATTATGGAGATTTTCAAATAGTAAGAGAGAAACTTTAATAAAAAGTTATCCATTAAAAAAGAATTTATATTTATAAATTAAAAAAGAGAATAAAATTTTCTATTTTATGATAAATTAGAGAGTTTAGTTCTCTTATTTTTTTATTTTTTTGAAATATTTAAAATTTATTTTTTTGTATTCGTTTTCTGTTCTTTTCATTTCTATATTATTTCTGTAAAATAGTATATGGTAAATTAAAAAGCCAGGAGGATGTTTATGGAAATTAAGTCTTTTTTTGAGGCTCAAAGAGAAAGAAATAAACAACTTATTATTGACAGCAATTTAAGCGAATATAAAGTTTGGGCTAGAAAATATCTAGAGTTACATACAAAAATAAGTCATCTAGCTGATGAAACAAAATGTTATAAATATTGGATTGGAGAAGATACACAAATAAATAAAGAAGCTTTATTTGAAAAATATTTGGATTGTTTTATTACAATTACTTCTATTGGAATAGATAAAAAATATGATTCAGTGGAAGAAGTTCCAATAAAGCCAAATGATTATTGCTTAAGTGATCAATTTTTAAATTTATTTATAGATTTAAATGATTTAATAATATCCCCTTCTGAAGACCATTATATAACACTTATTGAAGATTTCATAAGCTTAGGAGTAACATTAGGATATTCTGAAGTTCAAATTAAAGAATCCTTTTTAAAGAATTAAAAGAAAGCCTTCTATGTTTAATAGAAGGTTTTTTAATATTTATTTTATCTAGAGGGAATAATATCTTCGAGGTGATATAATGTTAGCGATTCTATATGCTATTATTTCTGGAATTTCCATGACACTACAGGGGATATTTAACACAAGACTCGAAGAAAAGATTGGAACTTGGGAAACAAATGTAATAGTTCAAGGCTCGGCATTAATTTTTACATTAATAATATTAATCTTTTTTGGTAATGGAAATTTTAAAGCTGTAAAAGAAGTTAATAAACTTTATTTATTAGGCGGAATTTTAGGAGTTATAATAATTTTTACTGTAATGAAAAGTATAGGTTCCATGGGGGCTACCCTAGGTATCGGTATAATATTAATAGCTCAATTAGCTTCTGCTGGAATAATAGATGCTTTTGGATTATTCGGAACTGAGAGAGTTACATTTGGATTTAGAGAATTTCTTGGAATTGGTATTATGATAATTGGAATAATAATCTTTAAATGGAGAGGCTAAAGCTTCTCTTTTTATTTTTTAGGAATTTATAAAAATATTACCCTGTGATTAATTTTTTATAAATTCCTTTCCTTCTGTATATGAGGATATAGATATTATATTCTAGCGACTTGGAGCCTGCGAGGTCGCAAAGAATATAATATCTATATCCTTTTTATTTTATTACATTAACAAAAATATACCTTTTAATATAATATATATTGTGATCAATTTTAGGAGAATAATATGTTTTCTTCAAGTAGAAGATTAGAGGCAAACTTAAAGGCATGTTTAATGTCAAACCCATATAATAACTATAGAATATTAATTAAATATAAGAGATTTCAAGATAGTATAATAAAAAAAATATCTTCATACAAGGGTGAGTTAATAAATCACATAGAATCTTGTAAGATAATATCAGCAAGATTAAACGCTAAGGGCATACAACGGCTCTTAGAGTATCCTGAAATTGAATATATTTGTTTTGATGAATACTTATTTTTATGTGGTATTAGTGTGAATACTGCAAATAAAGTTAGGCTACCCAATAAAAATAGAAATAAAGGTAAGGGAATTGGAGTTGCAATAATAGACTCTGGAGTTTACCCCCACCAAGATTTAATAACTCCATATAATAGAATATCCCTATTTATAGATTTAATTAATAATTTACATTATCCATATGACGATAATGGACATGGAACTTGTACAGCAGGTATTATTGCTGGTAATGGCAAAAGATCTAATGGTATGTATAACGGCATAGCCCCTGAAAGTACAATATATTGCTTTAAAGCTTTTGATAAAACAGGTAAAGGATACTTTTCAGATGTTTTATATGCAATGCAGTTAGTTGCTACTGAAGGTGAAAAAGGCATTGTTAAGGTACTATGTCTCCCTTTTGAATTATTAGGTTATAATATATTCTTACAGAAATTATTTGATTCAATGGTTTCTTTAATTAATAGCAAAAATATTACCTGCATAATACCAAGTGGTAGTAATAGAAACTTAGATGGATCTATTACTGGCCTTGCTCTCTGCAATGGTTGTATAACAGTTTCAGGATATGATTCTACAGCTAATATAAAACCTTATACCTACTCTTCTACAGGCTCTACGAGAAAGGATAATAAGCCTAATCTATGTGCAGCTTGTGTTGATATTATTTCACTAAACTCTGATGTGAATTATATATCTGAAAGAGACGGAAATAAATTATATCCATCAAAATTAGATTTATCTTATAAAAGTTTTACTGGTACATCAATAGCAGCTGCTTATATAGCTGGAATTTGTGCATTAATTTATGAAAATGATAAAAATCTAACGCCGAAGGATATTTCATCAATATTAAAAGTGGCTTGTGAGCAATTAGATGATATTCCTCATAACTACCAAGGTGATGGGAAAATCAACATTAAATTAATATTAAAATAAGAACTCAAGCTTTATACCGCTTGAGTTCTTTTGATTATGTATGATTTATTGAACGATATACTCTGTAGGATCAACTGCTTCATCTTCTACTCTTAACTCAAAGTGTAAATGTGGCCCTGTACTAAAACCAGTATTTCCTACCTTTCCAATTATATCACCTTTTTTCACTCTATCTCCTAATTTCACGTTATATTCACTTAAATGACCATAATATGTATTCATATCATCTTCATGCTCAATAATAATCAAATTTCCATATCCACCATCATTATATTCAGCATAAATAACTTCTCCATCCATTGCCGCAAATACATTATCACCTATATCCCCAGCAATATCTATTCCCTTATGAAACGAATTCCATCTTTCTCCATATCCAGAGGTCATGTAGCCCCCCCTAGTAGGATGACTTAAAAAGGCTACCCCATATTCATATGGATTTTTGGTTCCTCTATAAATTTTTTTACTCACTTGATCTCTTATTATATCTTCTTTTATAATTTTTGAAGCTGTTATTTTGCCAGACTCAACTGTAATTTCCTTAGTATCTATTTTAGTCCCATATACGCCTTCTTCTATTTTAGATTCACCTAAATATAATGTTTCTGTTGGAATTATTATAGTTGATGGCTTTATAGTGTTTACTTCTTCTTTTAAGTATTTTATATTTATTTTAATCTTATCTGGATCTCTCTTAGATAACTCATATATATCATCTGCTAACTCTTCATTGGTTTGAAGCAATCCTACATCAAGTCTTTCTTCTTTTAATGAAATGTTGCCTTTAATATCAAATGTCTTAACCATATCCTCTCTTATACTGTTTTCTTCTATATATTTATTCAGAACTATATTTTTTATATTATTCAAATCATTTTCTATGACAGTATATCCAATTACATCTTTATCTAATATTACTTCATAAGCATTTATTTTCCCTGTTAGTGCTACCATCAGATTATCTAAAATATTATCAGACATTTCATCAGATACCGAATAAATTTTATTATTTAAGTTAATATTTAAATTGTCATTAATCTTTGCGCTAACTTTAGAATAATTAATGTTTACTATAATAATTATTATGATTATTAGTAAGGCAACTTTAGTGAATACCAAATTTAGCCTTACCGATCTACCTTTTATATCCATAAATTCTCCTTTCTATTTATTCAACACATATAATATTTTTTCCATTTATTCAAATAATATTCCTATTTATATTATTTACTTTTGTTGAGGCTATTTCTTCACTTTGATATAATGAACTTATGTAACTATACTTTTAGAAAGGTAAAGGAAAATATGAGCACTTTTATGTTTAAGTCAAAGCCTTTAAAATTTACTCCTGTTAGCAATATATTTATTGAAAGATATATGGCAAAGGCTAGAGGTGAATTTGTTAAGGTCTATCTTTTAATGCTTAAATACAATTTTACTGGTGAACCCGGAGTTAATGCCACGGTTTTAGCTACATCCTTAAATCTTTTAGAATCAGATATAGTAAATGCTCTTAACTATTGGAATGATGAAGGCATCATAAAATTAATACCAATAGATAATATGGGGAATTTTCATATAGAATTTGTAGATATATCTAATGAATCCACTACTAATGTTGAAAAATTTAACTTAGTTGAGGAATTAACTAATACATCAAATAGCTCTATGTTAAAGGATATAGGTAAATTATTAGGTAGAACCCTATCCCCTAGTGAGGTCGAAACTTATATTAGTTGGAAAAAAGATTTTAATTTTTCTTATGAATTAATACTAATATTAATTGAATATTGTGCATCTAAAGGTAAAACTAATTTTAGATATATAGAAAAAGTTGCAATAGCTTGGAATGAAATGAATATCAAAACTATAGATGACGCTCAAAACTACATAAGAAAAACTGAAGATAAATGGGGAACTTATAGAGAAATTCTTAAATTCTTAGGCATTCGAAATTCAGATATTATGAAGCCACAAGAAGATATGCTCGAAAAGTGGACCACAACCTATAATTATTCTCTCGATATAATAAAGAAAGCTTGTGATATTTGTTTCCAAAGATTAAATAGAGCAGACTTCAAATATATTGATGGTATTTTATCAAGCTGGAATAAAGATAATTTAAGAACATTACAAGATATAGAGAAAAAAGACGCTAGTTATAAAAATTCTTCTAAAAAAGTTTATAATAATCCTAAGAATACTAATAAACCAAAATTAAGGTTTGATAACTTTAAAGGTAGAGATTATGATTATGATGATTTAGAAAAGAAATTGTTAGGATGGGATACTGATGATTAAAAAGTATGAAAAAGAATTAGCCTTAATATATGAAAATATTAGAGCCGAAGAAGAAAATAATTTAATAAAAAGACGTAAAGAAATAGAAGAGCATCACCCAGAAATATTGGAATTAGACAGCTTGATTCAAAAAAAATCCGTAGGTATCTCATTATCTATACTAAAAGGGATTGATGAAAAAACACTTCAAAAATATAAGGATGAGATAACTGACTTAAGGGTTAAAAAGACTGAATCATTAGTAGAGAATGGTTATGATGCTGATTATTTAAACTTACATTATAGATGCCAAAAGTGTAAAGATGAAGGCTATATAGGTGTACATAGGTGCCCTTGTTATAGGAAAAAATTAGTTCACCTTTATTATAAGAACTCAGATTTAAGGGATACTCTATTAGTTAATAATTTTAATAACTTTAATCTATCCTTATTTTCTAGTCATAAATTAAATGAAGCTGATAGATTCTCTCCTAGAAAAAATATTGAAAACATACTTAGATTTGTTAGAGAAGATTATATACCTAAATTTAGCGCTTCAACTGATAATCTACTTTTTTATGGTGACTCAGGAACAGGAAAGACATTTTTAAGTTGCTGTATTGCAAAGGAACTTCTTGATGATGGTTTCTTAGTAATCTATAGAACCGTAGATGAACTTATGAGTAATTTAAAAGAAATCAAATTCGAAAATAATTCTGATTTAGAGAATATATTAATAAACTGTGATTTATTAATAATAGATGATTTAGGTGCTGAACAAATAACAGATTTTACAACAACTGAATTTTTTAATTTATTAAATAAAAAACTTCTTAAAAAAAAGAAAATGCTTATATCAACAAACTTATCATTACCTGATATAAGAACAACTTATACTGAAAGAATTTCTTCAAGACTTTTAGGGAACTTCAAACTTTATAAGTTTTACACTGAAGATATAAGAATTCAACTTAATTTAAAAAGAAGATAGCAAAGAGATAAGTATTACATTTCGGACTCCGTCGCAAGCTCCAAGTCGCCGTAATATAATGATTCTCTCTCTTTTACACTGAATGAAATAATTCCTCTCTATTTTAGGAATTATGAAAAGCATCGCCTTAATATGAGGTGATGCTTTTTTATTAAATGCAAAAATTCTAAAGCATAAATTAATTTTAATATTATGAATACTTAATAAAAGGCTCTTCTTTATTTTAGTCTGGATAATTATTAATTTTTTCAACAGGCTATATTATTTCTATCCACAATAAAATTATATTCCAAATAAATGTATAATAAAATGTCTATTAGTACACAATTGTAATATGTTGTATGCCTATACATTCTTGTGAAGGAGATAGTTCTATGGGAAAAGTGGCCATGATATTTGCTATTAAAATATCACCTCTATTTATTGGAGTAGGTGTTGTTATTATTATAGTATTAGGGATGGTTATCTATATGAAAAAAAGAAATGCAGAATAATCTTAAACTATTGCAAATCAAAAGTGGATAAATTTATTTATCCACTTTAGTTTAAAACAAATCCTAATAAAAAAACAAAAAGCTTTAGAATAATCTAAAGCTTTTGGAGCTGGCAATAGGAATCGAACCTACAACCTGCTGATTACAAGTCAGCTGCTCTACCGTTGAGCCATGCCAGCGTATTTATCTTAAGTTTAAGTGGCGACTCAGAAGGGGCTCGAACCCTCGACCTCCGGCGTGACAGGCCGGCACTCTAACCAACTGAGCTACTGAGCCATATAAATGGTGGAAACAACAGGGATCGAACCTGTGACCCTCTGCTTGTAAGGCAGATGCTCTCCCAGCTGAGCTATGCTTCCATAATGGTGACTCCTAGGGGAATCGAACCCCTGTTACCACCGTGAAAGGGTGGTGTCTTGACCGCTTGACCAAGGAGCCATATCTTTTTGTTTGTCGCCCGTACTTGCCTTTCTGTCGGCGAGCACATTAACTATAATACATAAATTTTAATATAGTGTCAACACTTTTTCACAACTTTTTTTTAAATTTTAAATTCACACTAATAAAATGGCTTAAAACCTAGAAATTTATTGCTTTTTATCTAAATTAAATTTCTTAATTATTTTCAATAAATATATTATAATTTTATTTATAAGATTTAAATACAAATATTATTTTTAAGGAGTTTTATTATGATTCATCATGATCTAATTATAATAGGTGGAGGAGCATCAGGATTAATAGCTGCAATTACTGCAAAAGATTTTGGTTTAGATGTTGCAATACTAGAAGGTACTGATAGAATTGGCAAAAAAATATTAACTACTGGAAATGGACGTTGCAATATTTCTAATAGAACTATTTCTTTTCCATTCTTTTCGTACCATAGTGAGAATTCAGGATTTTTTTCTAAAGTTTTATCTGGTTTTGGAGTTGAAGATACAGAAAACTTTTTCTTATCTTTAGGACTTCCTATTATAGAACTATCCAACGGAAAAATGTATCCTAAATCTCTTCAAGCCTCTTCAGTAGTAGATATATTAAGATTCGCAATAGAAGATAGAGGTATACCTTTATACACAGATTGCAAGGTAAAAGATATCCACAAGGGAAAAACTTTTAAATTATCCACAAGTAATGAAGAAAAAAAGTTATTCACATGTGATAAATTAATTTTGGCCTGTGGAGGAAAATCTGCTGTTAAAACTGGTTCCGATGGATCAGGATATAATTTAGCAAAATCTTTAGGTCATACAGTTATTAAAACTGCTCCAGGAATAGTTCAGCTAAAATTGGATAATCCTTATTTAAAATCTATCTCTGGTGTAAAGTTTGATGGTTATGCTACCTTATTAATAAATGGTGAAGCTATAAGAAAAGAATTTGGAGAAATACTATTTACAGACTACGGTATATCAGGACCTCCAATCCTTCAAATATCTGGTCATGCTTCAAAAGCTTTAATTAATAATAAAAAAGTTGAAATTTTAGTAGATATGATGCCTAATGAAGAAATCAGTGATGTAGAAAATTTCCTTGAAGGTCATTTTGCTATGTTTTCACATAGACCAGTTATAGATTCCCTTGTAGGAGTAATAAATAAAAAATTAATTCCGACAGTCCTAAAATCAGCAAACATATCAAATCTTCATATGCCTTGCTATGAGTTGGAATGGAATAATAAAAGAGACATAATTAACATATTGAAATCTTGGAAATTTAAGTGTATTGACACTAATGGATTTAATCAAGCTCAAGTTACTATAGGAGGGGTCAATACAAAGGAAGTAAACTCTTCTACACTAGAATCTAAGTTAGTAAAAGACTTATACTTCTGTGGTGAAATTTTAGATGTTGATGGAGATTGTGGTGGCTTTAATCTTCAATGGGCATGGAGTTCAGGACATATGGTTGCTAAAAATATTGCATCTAATATCATTAATAATAAATAAAAATAAGGTGCTGTCGCACAATGTAGAATCAATAATTCTACATTTTTAATTAAGGAGCTGCCTAGGCAGCTCCTTGCTTTAATATATTAATTTTCTTTCTTCCAGCATCCTATTATCTTAGTTATAACTTTCTTATCTAAATTTTCTATCTTATGTATAGTTATTAATGACCCACCTTCACCTTCTCTTACATCAGTATATACATTAACAGTCTCGCCATATTTACATTCTTTTTCAAATGTTACCTTTACTTCATGTAAGGAATAATTATTTACTATCTCTTCTGGTAGAGTTTCAATTGCCCAATCAATATATTTAGTATTGTTGACATGTTGATTTGAATCTATTTCGCTATATCTGACTTTAAATGTATCCATATACTTAAATTCATCAAGTAATTCAAGCCTTGGAAGACTAAATTCTTCTTTCATATCACCTTGAGCACCATATACCTTATATTGATCCTCTGGAATTCTCATCATTCTTCGCTTTTCCAAATTAATTAATAAAAATATTGCCTTTGCATTTACTATAATATTTCCATTACTATCTTTAATCTCATAATCTCTTAAAGCATAAAACTTTTTGAATCCCACAGGTTCTGTTTTTACACTTAGCTTTTCTCCATACATAGGCTCCCTAAATATCTTTATATGATAATTATAAAAGACCCAAGTCATATTTCTTTTAATTAGCTCATTCATACCTGACCCTAGCTCTTCAGATTGTTTCGTTCCTATATCAGATAAGATATTTATTATTGTTGACATATTCCCCTTTAGATTCTTGTCTACATCATAATAATGTAATTCGTATTCTTTTTCATAAGATTTTCCCATAAAATGCCTCCTAATAAATAAACATTAAAACTCTGTATTACTACAGAGCCCTAATATAATATTCAAACTATTTTCATAATAAATTCTAATTAATTGGATCTATAAAATTATCATCTGAATTCTCATTTAGATAATCTCCCCCAAAGTTATCTATACTTGGCTTAGTTCTATCTAAAACAAATACGTTTAAATAAGCAGAAACATATATTGCAATTACTATTTGTGCAATAATGATTACTATAAATCCTATTAAAGGGATAAAGCTAAGTAATAGTAGTAATAGCCATACTCCTATTAAAATACCAGATAAAGCCGCTAACCTCCCAATTGTTGACCAGAAGTAGCCTTTTCTAAATAAAAGAAAAGTTTCTCTTATTGAATCTATAGCGTCTAACTCATTTACTAAGAATGTTGAATTAAATAAAGATGCTAATGGCCCAGCTACCATAAGTATAGCTATAAATAAAGGTATTAGAATAATAGTTGCTATTCCTAATGTTACTACTGATAGTATTCCCATTAGAATCATTAATACAATCATCCCTATAACGAACATAAGCCACACTAGTATGTTTAAGCCTAGTGCACTCCACTTTTTATTCCATACATATTTAGTTGCTGATTTCCAACTAACTTCATTTCCTTTGTTTGCATCATCTAATATCTTAGTTATTACTAAATAACCAAATCCCGATAGAATCCCTGAGATAATAGATATTAAAAATATTAATACTATTGTTCCTACTCCTATACTTGTAATCATAGTATCTAAAAATGAATTTGTATAATACATAGATGTACCAAGTAAAATTGTTGCAACTAATGTGGAAAATAATATTATCGGTAATATAAGTGCTGGTGCTATAAAAATTCCTATAACCTTAAGAATTTCAAGAAAATTAGACGTACATAAATTAAAAGATCTAGATATAATTTCAGTTATTAATAAGTTACTTTTTCTCTCTTCCATATAATCACCCCTAACTATTATATTTCTATATATATACATTTTATCACAATAATTTACTATTTTATAATTATTTTTCAATACTATTCATTAACTAAAAAAATATCAATTTTATTTTTCATAAAAAAGTGTTGTATATATCTATAAAATATATACAACACTTTTATTAGTAATATACTATACATTTATTGTTAATTAACTTTTCTAGATATAAAATCTGCAATAAAAACTATCGCTGCCACAAATAGTAATATGTGTATTAAACCTCCACCTATTTTAAATAGTAGACCTATTAACCAAAAAGCTACTACAAATCCGCCTAACCATCTTAAAAATCCCATTTACGTAACCTCCTATTCTTTATTAAATCCACTATTTTTACTTTATATATACTATGTCTCCACTATTTTTCTTTTAATAAATCTTCTATTTTGTTTTTTCCATCATCTATATATTCAATACTTTTATTTTTAATTTTTTTTATTATTTTGTCTATTTTATCTGATTTAGAGTTTACAGCAATTCCAGTCAATAACCCAACAGTAGCACCTAACGCCATTGCTAAAGTTAACTCCTTATTTCTATATTTTTTCTTTTCTAATGTATTATCATTTGTAATTTTCTTAAATATAGCCATAACTGTCACTCCTCATTTACAATTATTTTTTAGTATATTTTACCACATTTTCTCTTTTCAGTCAAAAATTCTTATTAAGTGATATTTTTTGTTAGTTATTAGTACTACTTCTAATACTTAATTTTCACAATATAATATAAAAAAGTTGCATCAGTTTAGATAAAATCTATCTGATACAACTTATATAATTCAATATTTCTTTTAAAGTTCTTTTGTCACTCTAATTGTTTGATCTCTTCTAGGACCTACACCAACTATTGAGATTTTAGTTCCAGTAAGCTCTTCAATTCTATTTAGATATTTCTTTGCATTTTCAGGTAATTCATCGTAGCTTCTAGCTTCTGCTACTTCATCACCCCATCCTTCAAATTCTTCATATACTGGTTCACATTTTGCTAAATCACTTAAGCTTGCTGGGAAGTAATCTATAACTTTTCCATCAAACTTATATCCAACGCAAATTTTTAATTTTTCAAGACCAGCTAATGTATCTATTTTAGTAACACATAAAGATGTTAATCCAGATACTCTTACAGTTGTCTTTAATATAACTGTATCAAGCCATCCACATCTTCTTGATCTACCTGTAGTAACTCCATATTCATGGCCTTTTTCTCTAATCCACTCACCTATCTCATTATCTAACTCAGTTGGGAAAGGTCCTTTACCTACTCTTGTTGTATATGCCTTTGCTATCCCTACAGCATTAGTAATCATAGTTGGACCGATACCAGATCCACTAGCAACTCCGCATGCAGTTGTATTTGATGAAGTTACATATGGATATGTTCCAAAATCTATATCAAGAAGCATTCCTTGTGCTCCTTCAAATAACACAGTTTTATCTTCCTTTATTTCATTATATAGTCTTACAGACGTATCTTGAACATATGGTCTTAATCTTTCTGCAAGTTCTAAATATTCCTTTAATATTTCATCATAGTTTAATGGCTCTCCATCAAGGACATTTACTATGTATTTATTCTTAGCTTGAATATTTTCTTTAAGTTTTTCTTTAAATACTTCTTCATCTATAAGATCACAGATCCTAATTCCAGATCTTTCAAACTTATCTGTATAACAAGGTCCAATTCCTTTACCTGTTGTTCCTATATCATTTTTTCCTCTTGCTTTTTCCTTTAGTTTATCTAATACCTTATGGTAAGGCATTATAACATGAGCTCTATCACTAACAATAAGTTTATTTGGCGTTACACTAACTCCTTCGCCTTCTAAATAATCTATTTCAGTAAATAAAGCTTTTGGATCAACAACAACTCCATTACCAATAATATTTAACTTATTATCATATAATATTCCTGATGGTATTAAGTGAAGTTTATATTGCTTGTCACCTACTTCAACAGTATGACCTGCATTATTTCCACCTTGGAATCTAACTATTACTTCTGCCTCTTCAGCTAAGTAATCAGTCATCTTACCTTTTCCTTCATCTCCCCATTGTGCTCCTAAAACAACAAATGCTGACATTAAATTGCCTCCCAACCTAAGGACTTGCAAGCCCTTATTTTTAAAATTAATATAAATTAATCATCAAATACAATATTAACAAAGTAGAATTAAACTTTCAACTAATTTGCGAATATTTTTTTGCAATGTTTTAATATAATTCGTATAATTAGTATGTGAATATGTACTTAAAGGAGTATTTTTATGAATATATACGATGAATCTCTAAAATATCATAAAGAATTAAGAGGTAAATACCAAATTAAATCTAACTGTAGTATTACTAATGAAAAGGACTTAAGCTTAGCCTATACCCCTGGAGTGGCCGAACCATGTAGAGAAATACATAAAGATCCAGAAAAGGCTTATACCTATACTAGAAAATGGAACACTGTAGCTGTTATTTCAGATGGAACTGCCGTTTTAGGTCTAGGAGATATTGGGCCATTAGCTTCACTTCCAGTTATGGAGGGAAAATCAATACTATTTAAGGAGTTTGCAGATGTTGATGCTTTTCCACTAGTTTTAGATACTAAAAACGTAGATGAGATAGTTGAAACAATTATAAGAATATCTCCATCACTAGGCGGAATAAACCTTGAAGATATATCTGCACCTAGATGCTTTGAAATAGAAAAAAGACTTAAAGAAAGATTAGATATACCTGTTTTTCATGATGATCAACATGGCACTGCTATAGTTGTTTTATCAGGATTAATAAATGCTTTAAAACTTGTGAAAAAAAATATTAAAGATATAAAAATTATTATAAATGGTGCTGGTTCTGCTGGAACTGCAATATGTAAATTACTTATTTCTTTTGGTGCAAAGAACATAATTATCTGTGATAAGGATGGAATAATAGATAAGGATAAAGAAAATCTTAATTCAGCTATGAAAGAATTATCCATGATTACTAATAAGGATAATATTAAAGGCGAGTTAAAAGATGCATTGATAAATTCAGATGTATTCATAGGTGTATCAGCCCCAAATTTAGTTACTAAAGAGATGGCTCTTACTATGAATAAGGATGCAATAGTATTTGCTATGGCAAATCCAACTCCTGAAATTTTCCCTGACATTGCGAAAGAAGCTGGAATAAAAATTATCGGAACAGGAAGATCAGATTTTCCAAATCAAGTTAATAACGTTTTAGCTTTTCCAGGAATATTTAGAGGAGCTCTAGATGTTAGAGCAAGAGAAATTAACGAAGAGATGAAAATTGCAGCTGCTTATGCAATTGCAAGTTCTGTCAAAGAAGAAGACCTAAATTACGATTATATACTTCCAAAAGCTTTTGATCTAAATGTTCAAAAAGCAGTTGCTAATGCAGTTAAAGAGGCTGCCATTAAAACAGGAGTATCAAAACTTTAAAATATCACTATACTGATAGCAGAGTGTGTTGACTTGGAGCCAATCCGAGGTCATAAGAGATTTCATAATACCGAAGCATTGAGGTATTATTTCCTTCAGTTCTATTATGATAAATAGCAGAGTGTGTTGACTTGGAGCGAAGCGACGGAATAAGCACTCTGCTATTTATCATAAACTACATGTTTTTAGATTTATCAGCACACTTTTCTAGTGCTCTAATTATAGAACTTCTAAATCCAGAATTCTCAAGTTCTATTACCGCTTCTATTGTTGTACCTGCTGGTGAACACACCATATCCTTTAATTCACCTGGGTGCTTTCCAGTTTCTAAGGCAAGTTTTGCAGATCCTAAAATAGCTTGTTCTGCCATCTTATAAGCTTTATTTCTTGGGATTCCAAGTTTTACAGCTGCGTCTGCCATTGCTTCAATAAACATAAATACATATGCTGGTGAAGATCCACAAAGTGCAATAAATCCATGGAAGTATTTTTCTTCTAATATTTCACACTTTCCAAACATATTAAATATGTCGCAAACTTCCTCTAATTCATCTTCTCTTATGTTTTTATTAGGACAAATAGCTGAAATTGCCTCACCAACTAGTGCTGGAGTATTTGGCATAGTTCTAACTATCTTATAATTTTCTCCAAGCCATTCTTCCATATTAGCTATATATACTCCAGCAGCAATAGATATAATTATAGTATTCTTACTAATACTATCTTTAATATCTAATAATACATCCTTAAAAATATTTGGCTTAATTGCTAAAAATAATATATCTGAAAATTTTGCCACTTCTTTACTATCTAATGTTGCCTTTATTTTAAATTCATTTTCTATATTTTTTCTAGAATTTTCACTTTTGGTAGAAATAAAAATATTCTCTTTAGATACTTTATTAGAAGATAAAATTCCTGTAAGAATTGCTTTTCCCATGTTTCCGCAGCCTATAAAACCTATTTTTTTATTCATTACCTTCACTTCCTTAATAATATTTATTGTAAATAAATTTCTTAATTATTTATAATTTATAAACTCCACCATTATACTCATAGGATATCTTTATTAATAAATTGCAAACTAATTATAAGGAGGGATAGTTATGAATAATAATATAATAGAATTTAAATCATTTAAGAAAAATAAAGACCCTATTATAAAAGTCATAGATAAAAATAGTTTTTATGATATATATATATTTCTTCAAGACTTAACTAAAGAAGAAATAATTTTAAAATACATAAATAACTTTCTTATTTTAAACCTCTCCTTAAAAAATAAGTATAATGACTTATTTAAATTTAAAAGAATTTTATACTTAAATAAAGTGGATATAGACACTCTCCAAAATTCAGTACAAGCTAACTATATATATCTTAAAATTCTTAAAAGTTAAAAGAATGGGCTGTATCAATATTTTTAATTTGATACAGCACCCTCTTATTATTCCTTATATACTAGTTCTAAATTAGCAAATTTACTATGAGCACCAATCCATGCCATCTTAACTGTTCCAACTGGACCGTTTCTTTGTTTTGCTATTATACATTCACCTATATTTTTTTCTTCAGTTTCTTTATTATAGTATTCATCTCTATATAAGAACATAACAACGTCAGCATCCTGCTCAATTGACCCAGATTCTCTCAGGTCAGAAAGCATAGGTCTATGGTCTGCTCTTTGCTCAGGGGCACGTGATAGCTGTGATAAGGCTATAACAGGGCATTCCATTTCTTTTGCTAAAGCTTTTATAGATCTAGATATTTCTGAAACCTCTTGTTGTCTACTTTCACTGCCTGAGCTACCACTCATTAATTGAAGATAGTCAATTAATATCATATCTATACCATGTTCCATCTTTATTTTTCTGCATTTTGATCTCATTTCCATTACGCTAAGACCTGCAGTATCATCTATGTATATCCTGGCCTTAGATAAAGGACCAGTAGCTCTTGCAATTCTCTCCCAGTCATCATCATCTAAATTACCTGTTCTAAGTTTTAACATATCTACATTTGCTTCTGAACAAAGTAATTTATATGCTAACTGCTCCTTCGACATTTCCAGAGAGAAAATAACTACGCTTTTTCCTTCTCTTAATGCAGCATTTTCTGCAATATTTAACGAAAATGTTGTTTTTCCCATAGAAGGTCTAGCTGCGATAAGTACCATATCACCCTTTTGGAATCCTGAAGTCTTTGCATCTAAATCTCTTATTCCAGATCCTACTCCAGTGATAGATCCTTTATTATTAAATAGCCTCTCAATTTCTAAGAAACCTCTTTCTAATACATTTGATAAAGGTTCATAATCATTAGATCCTTGCTTTTCAGCTAAATCAAATATCTTTTTTTGAGCTAGATCTAAAACCTCTTCTACCTTATCTTGCTTATTATAACTTTCTTCTATTATACTGGTTGCAGATCTAATCAATTTTCTTAAAGTTGACTTATCTTCTACTATTGATATATATGCTTCTAGATTCGCTGTCGTAATTACAGATGAACTTACTTCTGATATATAAGTTACTCCACCTGCTTTTTCTAAACCATCTGTTGATTTTAAATATTCTAATAAGGTTACAAGATCAACAGCCATATCTTTAGAGAACATCTCTCTAATAGCCTTAAATATAACCTTATGACCATCCCTATAAAAATCTTCCTCTTTTAATTTTTCTAAAGCTTTTGCTATTGCACTCTTATCTATTATCATTGCTCCAATAACAGATTGTTCAGCTTCTAAACTTTGAGGTAAACTTCTCATAATTGGTGTATCCAATTTGTAACCTCCTTCCTTTCATAATAAATATATTATATCAAAATTTATTAATAGAAAAAAGCTGATAAGTATTATATTGATTGCTTATTCTTCCCAACTCTAGGAAACTCAAAATAATATTTATCAGCATATAATTTAAATATCTTTATTTTTCAAATACTATATCCATTAACTCTTCAATTTTACTTATAGCCTTAACTTCTATATCATTTAAATTTAATGGAATTTCCTTTTCATTTTCTTTAGGAATAACAACAAGTTTTATTCCTTTTCTTCTTGCTCCATAAATTTTTTCAAAGATTCCACCTACGGCTTTAATATTTCCTCTTAAAGATATTTCTCCAGTTATTGCTACATCTTGTCTTATTGGCTTTTCTAATAATGCACTAATTATTGAAATTGTTATTGCTGCACCAGCAGATGGTCCATCAATTCTTCCTCCACCAACGACATTTACATGAATATCATAGTCCTTAATATCCTTATCAGTAATTCTTCTAATTACTGATGCAGCGTTAAATACAGAATCCTTTGCCATAGTTCCTGCAGTATCATTGAATTTAACAGTACCCATTCCTGGCTTCTTTGACTCGAAAGCTACAGCTTCGATTTCCAAAGTTGATCCTAAGAATCCACTTACACCTAATCCATAAGTGTGACCTATTTCATAATTCTCTACATCATGAACTGTTTCAAATGGAACATATCTTCCTATGGATATAACCTCTTCTACATCTTTCAATGTAATTAAATTGCTTTCTTCATTAGAATTATATAATGAATATCCATATGCATCAGCCAATATATTCACAGCTTTTCTACCCTCGATAGTATATCTACTAATAAGTTCTGCAACACCATCTTCTAGACTTACATTTAGTTTTTTAGCCGCATTTTCAATTATTCCAGTAATATCTGATGCTGATAATGGTTCGAAGTACACCTCTGTACATCTAGATCTTAAAGCAGGATTTATTTTCCCTGGATCTTTAGTAGTTGCTCCAATTAATACAAAATCTGCAGGAGCTCCCTTTTCAAAAAGATACTTTACATATCCTGGAGTATTTTCATCATCTGGATCATAATATGAAGATGAATATTCAACTCTCTTATCTTCTAAAACCTTTAGCAACTTATTTTGAAGAATATCATCTAATTCTCCTATTTCATCTATAAATAGAACTCCACCATGAGCTTCTGTTACTAGCCCTGTCTTCGGCTCTGGAACCCCAACTTCTGCTAAATCTTTTTTACTTCCTTGATAAATTGGATCATGAACTGATCCTAATAATGGGTTAGTGATTTCTCTTGGATCCCATCTTAATGTAGTACCATCTACCTCAACAAATTTTGATTCTTCATCAAAAGGTGTAAATCTTAATTTTTTTGCTTCTTCTAAAGCAAGTCTTGCAGCTGAAGTTTTACCAACCCCAGGTGGTCCATATAAAATTATATGTTGTGGATATGGTGATGACATCTTAGAAATTAAAGATTTTATTGCTCTTTCTTGACCAACAATTTCTTCAAAAGTCTCTGGTCTTAAAAGACTCATAACATTCTTATTTATCTTTTTTGCATCTAATTCTTCTAATCTTTCTAATTTCTTAGAAGTCTTCGAACTCTCAGGCCCCTTTTGCTTTCTTATTATAGATAATTTTATATCATCCATAAATTTATCTTGTCTTTCTTGAAGGGCTTTCTCAACTTTTGTCTCAATTTTATTTTGTACATACTTTCTTGCTATATTTTCTGATATATAGTAAATTGTATCTTCTAATACACCACGTAATTCATCTTGACTTGGAACTACTTTTTCTCCTTTTCCATCTGATGCTATTACGTTTAAAGCATATATTCTTTCACATATATTAGTAGAGTTTATATATTTTTGTAGTTTAAATCTTACGATTCTAGCTCTTACGGCTCCCTCATCTAATACATTATTTAATATTTGATTTATCACATTTGCTTGTGCATCTAAAGATAACTCACTGTCTAATAAACTTTCTATGTTTGTTTCATCGTAAGTCTTCAAACTTAGTCCTCCTTATGATTGCTCTACAATAGTTACTTTCATCTTAGTAGACACCTCTGGATATAGTTTAATTTCTATATCATAACTACCTGCAACCTTTATTGTATCCATAACAATTTTCTTCTTATCTACTGATAACTTATATTCTTTATTAATTAATTCTGCTACATCCTTACTTGTTATAGCACCAAATAATCTCCCATTATTCCCTTTTGCTTCTATCTTAACTTCTTTTCCTTTTAATTCAGAAGCTAATTTTTGAGCAGCTTCAATTTCAGCTAATTTTTTCTTTCTTTCATTTTCCTTTTTAGCATTTAATACATGCATATTTGCAGTAGTTGCTTCCTCTGCTAATTTCCTAGGAAATAAAAAGTTTCTTGCATATCCATCTGATGCTTCTATAACATCACCTTTTTTACCTAATTTCTTAACATCTTGTAATAATATTACCTTCATGTTATTCACCAACCTTCAAATGTTTTTCTATCGATTTTTTAAGTATTTTTTTAGCTTCTTCTACTGAAATGTTACTCAATTGTGCTCCTGCCATATTCATATGGCCACCGCCACCTAATTCTTCAAGTATTACTTGTACGTTATACTCTCCTATAGATCTGCCACTAATTACTATACTATTATTCATTTCAATTAATACGAAGCATACATTGATTCCAGATATGTTTAGTAATTCGTCAGCCGCTCTTGCAGCCATAAATGATTTTTTCACTTCTTTTGGTGCTATAGCTATAGCTACATTATCTTGTACCTGAGCCGATTTTATTGTATCAGCTATTACTAAATAGTCTTCAAGATTATCCATAAACATCTTTTTAACTTCTATTGTATCGGCCCCTAACCCTCTTAAGAAGGATGCAGCATCAAATGTCCTTACTCCAGTTTTAAATGAGAATCCCTTAGTATCCATAAATATTCCTGCAAGTAAACCCTCTGCTTCTAACTTCATTAAATTAGGCTTTTGTACCATATATTGAATTACCTCTGTTACCATTTCTGATGTTGATGAGGCATATACTTCAATATAGTTTAATATGGCACCTTCAACTATATCTGGACTTCTTCTATGATGATCAATGATTATCTTTCTTTGAATTTTTTCTAATATTGATTTATCTAATATATATCCTGAATTATGGACATCTACTATTATTAACAATGTTTTTTCATTGATTTGCTCATAAACATCTTCTACTGATATAAAAAGATTATCATATCTTGAATCTTTTTTTAATTTTGATAAAAAATAATCTATTGCAGATGTTTCATTTCCTAAAATTATGCTACAAGGTTTACCTAATTGTTTAACAACTGAAGATAACCCTACTGATGAACCAAAACAATCCATATCAGGATTTTTATGACCAATAATAAATACATTGCTACTTTCATATATTAATTCTTTTAATGTATGTGAAATAATTCGAGCTCTAACCCTTGTTCTCTTTTCTATCTCTCTTTTATTTCCTCCAAAGAATTTGATTTTTTCATTGTTTTTTATAACTACCTGATCTCCACCTCTACCCAAGGCTAATTCCTTTGCTGTATTAGCAAAATTATTATTTTCCAAAGGGCAAGTTCCACCTCTACCTACACCAATACTCAATGTCACTTGAAACTTATTTCCTCTTTCAATTTGAGATACTTCTTCTAGAATTGAAAATTTATTATTTATTTCCTCATCTATATATTTATCCTGTATCGATAATATATACTTATTAGAATCATACTTAGTTATCATAGCCTTAAGTCTTTGTGCATATGCATTTATAGATTTCTCTACTTCTGCAACTAACATAGGTCTATCAGTTTCCATAGTGGTTTCAAGCACCTCAGATAAATTATCAACTTCTATAATCATTATACTTTCCTTGGTACTTTCTATATTTTTTTTACCACCAATATCATTAAAATAAACTATATACAATTTTTCTTCTAAATCAAAAGCTTCTATCTTACTTGCATATACTTTATAAAATGAATCTAATATTTTTATTTTTTGATGTAACTCTCTATCACATGTTAATAATCTAGATAAATTTAATCCTCTCGCAATACTAACTACATTTAGCCCTAAAGGATCTTCTTCTGGTATAAATTTATTAAACTCTTTATTGCTCCAAAAAATTTCACCTGTTTCCTTTATTATTGCAAGTGGGAATATAAGATTGAAAATATTATTGTCTATATCTTTAAGAATTATTTCTTTCACTTTTTCTATATTACTTTGTGTCTCTTCCTTATTTAAATATTCACTAACAGTAAATATTATAAATATAGCTAATAACAAAGTTCCTAAAAAGATACTCTTTCTATAATAGAATCCTATACAAGCTCCTACAAACATAATTGGCGTAATTATAGGTCTAATCATTTCAAATCTTTTCTTAAATAATTCTTTCCATTCCATAATATTAATGGCGCTCCTTTAAATGTAAATGAAGTTTACTTAGGCTCCTTCCATCACTTTCATACTCATGTCCTTCAGCAATGCCTACTTGTAATTTCTTTTTCATATCGTCATCAACATCCTTGCATGAATATCCTAGTTTCTGGGCTAATACATATAAAATAACCACAGCTCCTGATATACAATTTAAAATTGCATCTTGAGCTACATTACTTCCTTTGGTTAATAAATGATAAAATTCAGCTATTATACTTAGAAGATTTGCCTTTAGCTTTTCTATCATTTTAATATTGGCCATTATATTTAAATCATCTCTCTTCACCCTGTTCACCCCTATACTAATACCCTTGTATTTATATTTTAAAGATAATTCACATTTAATGCAACAACTTATAAACTTATTTACATATTTTGTAAGAATATATTGTATTAGCATAACAAAAAACCCCTGACATCCAGGGGTTAATTATCTTACTCAGTTGTAAATGGTAATAATGCTATGTTTCTTGATCTCTTTATAGCACTTGTTAATTCTCTTTGGTGCTTAGCGCAAGTACCAGAAATTCTTCTTGGTAATATCTTACCTCTTTCTGTTACGAATTTTCTTAGCTTAGTAATATCTTTATAATCTATTGTTTCAGCTTTATCTACGCAAAAAGCACATACTTTTCTCTTAGATCTTCTCATTTTTCCAGATCTCTTCATGTCTTTCATGCTAATTCCCTCCTTCTTTTAGACTTTTAGAAAGGCATATCTCCATCATCTACAGGAGTCATGTCTTCCTCGAAATTCATACCACCAAAATCATTTGATGGCGTTGAATAATCAGAACTATTATTTGAAGAACCAAATCCATTATTATATGAACCTTGATCTCTTCCAGCACCACTATTGTTACTTGATCCAATGAATTCAAAAGAATCTACAACTATATCAGTTGTATATCTCTTAGTTCCATCCTTAGCATCATAACTACCAGTTCTAATGCTTCCAGTAACAGCAAGTTGTCTGCCCTTTGTAAGATATTGTGCTATTGTCTCACCTGTTTTACCAAAAGCTATACAATTGATAAAATCAGTTTCATCCTTTTTGAAAGGTCTTGTTACTGCTAAACTAAATCTAGTAACTGCAGTACCACTTCCAGCAGCAAAGTTTAGCTCTGGATCTTTAGTTAGTCTTCCAATAAGTATTACCTTATTCATAACAATATCACCTCTTACGCTTCTTGTTTAACTATGATGTGTCTTATAACACCATCAGTAATTCTGAATACTCTGTCTAATTCTTTAGGTAATTCTGAATCAGCATTGAAGTTGATTAATGTATAGAAACCTTCGTTAACTTTTGCGATTTCGTAAGCAAGCTTTCTTCTACCCCAAACGTCAACATTTTCTATAGTTCCTCCACCGTTTTCTATTACACCTTTAAATTTTTCGATTGCAGCTTTGCAAGCTTCCTCGTCTAATGATGGGTGTAGTATAAATATAGTTTCGTACTTTCTCATCATTTTCACCTCCTCCCCTCGGACTCTGGCTGTGCTTTACACAGCAGGGATTACAATTTAATATTTTAACATTTTTTGATTTTCTTTGCAAGCTATAATTTAAGGCAATTATGGATTGATCTTTTTTTTGGCATCCTTTTGGAATTTACTTCTTGGAAGCATTACTATTCTTCCGCATCCAGTACATTTTATTTTTATATCTGCACCTAATCTGATTACTTCAAACTCCTTGCTACCACATGGATGCTGTTTTTTCATTTCTACAATATCACCTAAATCAAAAGTCTCTATCATTATACCCCTCCTATAATTACTTATTTTCTTTTTTTACTAATTGAGTTTTTGGATAAGGAATTTCAACTCCAGCTTCATCTAACGCTATCTTAATATCTTTTCTTAAGTCTCTTTCCATTTTCCATTGAGACATAGGTTTTGCTTTTCCAACGGCTCTTATAGTAACTCCAGATGCATTTAATGATATAGCACCTAAAACTTCTATTTCACTTCTAATTTCATCCTTGTTATCTTTCTCAAATTTTTTACATACTTTCTTAATAATTTCAATTGTATTATCTATATCTTCTTCATATGCAATTTCTACATCTACTATAAATCTCATGTCCCCTCTAGAATGATTAGTGATTTCCACTACAGATCCATTAGGCAAATTATGAACATCTCCACTAAAATCTCTTAATACAGTTGACCTTATTCCAATATTTTCCACTATTCCACTAAATTCTTCTATAGTGACATAATCTCCAACGCCATATTGATCTTCAAAAATAATGAAGAATCCATTTATAACATCTTTGACTAAACTCTGAGCTCCTATACCAACTACAAAGCCTATGGCACTAAGTACTCCAGCTGAAACTTTAAAAGTACTTCCAATTATTATAGCTGCTGCTGAAATATAAACTCCATACTTTAATGTACTTTTAAGTATTGCACCTACTGTAATTGCTTTCTGCTCATTCATTGAAAAACTTAATTTGCTGTTAGACTGATTGGTAACAAATCTATCTATAGTCTTATTTCCTATCTTAATAATTACATACATAGCTATTACTAATAAAATTAGGGATATTCCTTTGCTAAGTATTATTTCAATCAAGTTAAATCCGCTCTCTATAGCCTTATCCCAATTAAAACTATAATTAACTTTGCCATCTTCATTTACATTTTTAATAACCCATACTAAGTAATTCATATTGATACTCTCCTATATAACTTCTTTAAAGTCATTTTCTTCTTTAATATAAATGCCTTTATAACTAATAATATTCCTTTCTATTATCTCATCTATGTATTTTTTATCTTCTATCCTAACACAAATTCCACAGCTTTGTGTTATTGCTGTAGGCGTTGGCATCATTTTAAAAATAAAATTTTCTTCTTTCAATACTTTCTCTGCATTCATTGCATCTAATGTGTTTTTAAAAACTATAATATAATATTTCATCTTTTTCTCCTTATTTAAACTATTTATATTTAATTATATTATATATATTTTTGTAAATGAAGATAATATATTCTATAATTTTATTATACTTTGAAATTTTTATAAAGGAGTTATTTACATGAATACCGTATATTTAGATAATGCTAGTACTACATTTCCAAAGCCTAAAAATGTTACCGATTCTATATATAAATTTTTAACAACAATAGGTGGAAATCCAGGTCGTTCAAATCACGAAAATGGTATGCAATCAAATCGATTATTATTAGAAGCTAGAGAAACTATAGCTAGTTTCTTTAATTTTGATAAAATAGAGAATGTAATTTTTACAAATAATATCACTACTTCACTTAACATATTAATTAATGGTTGTGCTAGAAATGGTGATCATATAATAACTTCATCAATGGAACATAATTCAGTACTTAGGCCACTAATAAATTTAAAGGAAAATGGTATTATAGATTTAGATATAATAAGTGCAAATCAATTTGGCTTTATTAATGTAGAAGATTTCAAAAATGCCATAAGGCCCTCTACGAAATTTATAATATTGACTCAAGCTTCTAATGTAACAGGAAGTATCCAGCCAATTAGCCAAATTGCTTCATTATGTAGAGCTAATAATATTCACTTTATTCTGGATACAGCTCAAGGAGCAGGAGTATTAGATCTAGATTTTAAAGAACTTAATTTAGGTGCTTTAGCTTTCACAGGTCATAAAAGTCTTTTTGGACCTCAAGGTATTGGGGGATTTATTATAAGCGATGAATTGAATGAGATTTGCAATCCATATATTTTAGGTGGTACCGGTAGTTTGTCTCACTCCCTAAATCAACCAGATTTTTTACCAGATAAATTTGAATCAGGAACTCTTAACATGCCTGGAATCGTTGGTTTAATGGAAGGCATAAAATTTATAAAATCTGAGGGCTTAGATTTTATTTATGAAAAGAATAGCTTTCTAAGAAATAAATTAGTAGATGGATTAATGAATATTGATAATATAATTTTGTATGAGGATAATAATTATAACTATACTTCTTGCATCTCTTTTAATGCTAAGAATATTGATACTGCAGAATTATCCTTTACTCTTGATAGTGACTTTTCTATTAAGAATAGATCTGGGCTTCATTGCGCTCCACTTGCTCATAAAACTATAGGGAGCTTCCCTACTGGGACAGTAAGATTAAGTTTAAGTTATCTTAATTCTATAGAAGATATAAATTATACTATTGATTCCTTAAATAAAATATTAAAATGAATACTAACCTCCTTTATTGTCAATAATTTCAATAAAGGAGGTTTTCTAATGAAAAGAGATAAATTTAAAGTAGATTCTTTGTTTCCTAATTCACATATTGAAGTTGGAAATTTTTTATATGAAAACTTATTTGACATATATAAATCAAATAAACAGATAATATTTATATGTATTGGTACAGATAGATGTACAGGAGACTCATTAGGTCCATTAATTGGTTATAAGTTAAAGAAATTTTTCAAAGCTTTATCTAAATACAATATATTTATTTACGGTTCTCTAGAGTCACCTATTCATTCTCAGAATATAGTAGATATAACTAATAAAATTAAATCTAATTTTAAAGATCCCTATATAATAGCTATTGATTCTTGTCTTGGTAAAATTAATAATATAGGTAAAATTTTTATTGATGAAAAACCAATCTTCCCTGGTCTTGCATTAAATAAAGAATTACCCCCTGTAGGAAATTTAAGCATTACTGGAATTGTAAATATATCTGGTAACTATGAGTTTCTAATACTACAAAATACTAGACTTTTTACTGTTATGTCATTAGCTGATTGTATATCTAATGGTATAATTTATTTTATTAATAGAATTCTCGATATAAAAGAAAATATAGTCTTAAATTAAAAAAAGAGCTACATCATCCCATTGAAGTAGCTCTTAATCTATCTTGTTTACTTTTTATTTATTGCCTCATTTAATACATATGACTCTTCTTCAGATAATTCATATCTAGAGATACCTTTATCGACCGGTTTAGCGTATGTCACGCTATCTTGTCTAGAATATATTCCAGTGATTAATACTCCATCATTATATGAATCCAATATTGCTATTGAGAAACTTAAATCACTACCAACGTCAGGGAATGCTTTATATCTCATAATAGCAACTTTATTTACACAGCCTTTAATTTCTTCCTTAATAACCTTACATTGATTAATAGCATCTTCTGCTTTAGCTACTGCTTTATCAACCTCATCTAATTTAGAAATAATAACTTCCTCTAAATTCTTATTATTAACTCCTCTCATAAGGCGTCTATATCTTTTTTCAAGCTTCTTAGTAGATTTTATTAATGATATTACTATGATAAAAAGTAATAAAATTATAACTAGTAATCCTATTACTATAAATGCTATGTTTTCATTTATAATATTTAATATATTTTCCACGTATATACTCCTTCCTAAACTTATGTCAGTTTAACATAAATGTTTCACGTGAAACATTTTCTTAAATCTTTTTTCAAAGATGTTTCACGTGAAACATTTTTATAAATCCATTATTTCTAATATTCTTTGTAAATCTTCATTTGAATAATATTCAATTTCTATCTTACCTTTATTATTCTTATTACTAATATTAACTTTTGTCCCAAAATAATTTTGCAATTTTTCAGTGACATCTTTATAATATGGACTTATTTCTCTAGTCTTTTCTTTTGTTTTCTTATCGGACTTAATAGATTTAACTAATCTTTCTAATTCTCTAACAGATAATCTTTCATCTATTACCTTTTGTGCTATTTCGCACTGAAGTTTAGGATCTTCTATTGCTAGCAACACTCTCCCATGCCCCTCCGTAATAACTTCATCTATTAGATATTGTTTTACCGTATCACAAAGTGCTGTAAGTCTTATAGTATTACTAATTGCTACTCTCGATTTACCTACTCTTTTGCTTAACTCTTCCTGAGTTAAATCAAAATCAGATAAAAGCTTTTGATATGCTAAAGCTTCTTCAATAGGATTTAAGTCCTGTCTTTGAATATTTTCTATTAAAGATATTTCTAAGATTTCTTTATCACTTAATTCCATTACTATTGCAGGGACTTCTTTTAATCCTAAAAGCTTTGAAGCTCTCCATCTTCTTTCACCAGCTACTATAACATAGTAATCATCTTGCTTATTAAGTATAATTGGCTGTATAATTCCATGCTCTTTTATTGATTGCGCTAATTCAGCAATTTTTTCATCATCAAAAGATTTTCTTGGTTGTTTATCATTACTCTTAATTAGATTTATAGAAATAAGAGAAGGTTTATTCTTATCCTTAGAAGTATTTTCATTAGGTATTAATGCTCCTAATCCCTTCCCTAATGCTGACTTTTTATTCATTTAATCACCTACTTACTGCCTACTTAAAAATTCTTTAGTTAATGCTCTATAAGACTCTGCACCTTTACATTTTTCATCATATAACATTATCGGTAACCCAAAGCTTGGTGCCTCAGCTAGTCTTATATTTCTAGAAATAGTAGTATTATAAACTTTTTCGTCAAAGAAGTTCTTAACTTCCGCAAAAACTTCATTGCTTAAATTTGTTCTGTAGTCATACATAGTCATTACTACACCTTCTATTTCTAATCCTTCGTTTAATGACTTTTTAACAAGTTTTATAGTGTTTATTAATTGTCCTACTCCTTCTAATGCATAAAACTCGCATTGTATCGGAATTAATACGGACTCAACTGAAGTAAGAGCGTTAATTGTCAACACTCCTAATGACGGTGGACAATCTATAAATATATAGTCGTATTCATCTTCTATTTCTTTAATCTTATTTGCTAAGATTACTTCCCTATTTTCTTTTCCTATTACTTCAACCTCTGCTCCTGCTAATTCCATAGTTGAAGGTGCAATATATAAGTTATTTACTAATTCACTTTTTATAATTATATCCTTTAAAGAAGCATCTGAAGTAATAACATCATACATAGACATTTCCAAATTTCTCTTATCTAAACCCAATCCACTGGTCGTATTTCCTTGAGGATCTATATCTATCGTTAATACCTTGTACCCTTCCATTGCTAAATATGCACATAAATTAATATTTGTTGTCGTTTTTCCAACTCCGCCTTTTTGATTAAATATACAAACTTTCTTCATTTAAAAAAGCTCTAATTTAGAGCTTCACCCCCCTTCCCATATTAATATTATATATACTTTTAATTAATATTAAAAGCTTAACATAATAAAAAAATGAAGAAATATCATATTGCTTGTTAATTTAAGAAAATATAAATCAAACAATATAATTATTTCTTCATTTTTAATAGTTTATACTCTATAAATTTATATAATAATTACTTTTTAGGAATAGACACAGTGATTTGAATGAATTCTTCATCATCTTTAAATTTATACTCAGCTGGTATATTAAATTTATCAAAAACCTGTCTAATAGTGTTAACATATAGTTTTGCTGGAAAAACACTTTTTACTCTTTTCTTATCTTTATTATTTAATTCTTCTCCAGCTATTTTTAATAGTTCCTTATTAATTAACTCTTCCGTAGCCTTAACATTCAAAGAGTTCTTAACTATTTTTTCTACTACATTAAGTTGTAATTCTTCATTTGGTAAAGATAAAAGAGCTCTTGCATGTCTCTCTGTAAGTTTATTTTCCAAACAAGCCTCTCTAACATTAGAGCTAAGTTTCAATATCCTTAACTTATTAGCAATAGTTGATTGTTTCTTACCCATTCTCTTTGCTAGTTCATCTTGAGTAAATCTATGATCATTAATTAAATTAAAATAAGCTTCAGCCTCTTCAATAAAGTTTAAATCTTCCCTTTGAAGGTTTTCAAGCAAGGCAATTTCTGCTGATTCAGTATCCGTTATCTCTATTATATTACAAGGAACAAAACCAATATCAGCCATTCTTGCTGCCCTCCATCGTCTTTCACCAGCCACTAATTCAAAGCTTTCGCCCATTTTTCTAACAGTAATAGGTTGAATTATTCCATGTTCCTTTATAGATTGAGATAATTCTTCTAATGCCTCTTCATTAAAAATTCTCCTCGGCTGATAAGTATTTGGAAATATTCTATCTACACTTATATTACTAATTTCTCTATTCATATGCACCCAACCATCCCTTATTAAAATAAATTTCCACTAAACTCAATAATTAAAAAATTCTATATATTTTATATATTTCCTTCTTTTATTTCCTAATTTTGTAAGACAAATTTACATAATATATAATATAAAAATACAAATCATTTAAAATGTGTATATATTATATATTATATCGACTACATTCTTTAGTATTTCCTGTAGAATATTTTACTTAATTGGCTTTTTATTTATTGACCCTGCTTTTCTAGGATAAGTTTTAGGGCATTTTTTAACCTTCTTAACTTCTACAATATTATGTTTTAAATCTGATTCTTCAATACTAACTTCTATAATGTTCTCTAATTCCCCACCTAATGTATTAATAGCATTCTTGCCATCTTTAATTTCATCATCAACTGCAGGTCCTTTAAGTGCTACAAAGTATCCATCTTGTTTTACATAAGGCAAACAAAACTCTGATAAAACAGCCATATTTGCAACTGCTCTAGATGTTGCTACATCAAATTTTTCTCTAAATTCAGGCTTTCTTGCTCCATCTTCTGCTCTTGAATGAATTGTAACTACATTTTTCAACTCTAATTTTGCTATAACTGTATTTAAAAAATTTATTCTTTTGTTTAGCGAATCTAATAATGTAACTTCGATATTAGGATTCATTATAGCTATAGGTAGGCCAGGGAATCCAGCCCCCGTACCTACATCTATCACAGTCTTAGCATTTTTTACAGCATTAGACTTGAAAGCTTTTATACAATCTATAAAATGTTTCTTTATTACTTCTTCGTCTTCTGTTATTGCTGTAAGATTTATTTTTTCATTCCATTCCTGTAAAAGCCTCATATATAATATAAATTGATTATACTGTTTCTCAGTTAAATCAAATCCTACTTCTAATGAGGCTTCCTTCATTAATTGAAAATATTCCATATTTCCTCCATAAAAGCTTATTTTTTATATTGATGTTCTAAGTAAATTAATAACACTGATATATCTGCTGGAGAAACTCCTGATATTCTAGATGCTTGCCCAATACTTATAGGTCTAATATTAGATAACTTTTGTATCGCTTCTGTTCTTAATCCCTTAACTTCCTTATAATCAATATCTTCAGGAATTAATTTCTTTTCGAATTTCTTAAATTGATTTACTTGATCAAGTTGGCTACTTATATATCCCTCATATTTAGCAATTATGTTAATTTGTTCTCCAATATCCTCATCATAATCAGGTCTTTCAGGGTCCAACTCGTATAAATTGAAATAATCTAACTCCGGTCTCTTTATTAGTTCATAAAAACTAATTGGCTTCTTTAATTCAACAGATCCTTTAGATACTAGCATATCGTTAACTTCTTTTTTATTAGTAATTTGAAGATCTTTTAATCTAGCAACTTCATTTTCTACATTATTTTTTCTAGTTATAAATCTTTGATATCTATCTTCTGTTACAAGACCTACTTTATATCCTATTTCAGTTAACCTAAAGTCAGCATTATCTTGTCTCAATAGTAATCTATATTCTGCCCTAGCCGTCATCATTCTATACGGTTCATTTGTTCCTTTTGTAACTAAATCGTCAATTAAAACACCAATGTATCCATCTGATCTAGTTAATATCATAGGATCTAATCCTTTAATCTTTAAAGCAGCATTTATACCTGCGACTATGCCTTGTCCTCCAGCCTCTTCATAACCTGAGCTACCATTTAATTGACCTGCTCCATATAAACCTTCAAAGTTCTTAAATTCTAATGTTGGTTTTAATTGCGTTGGGTCGATTGAATCATACTCAATTGCATAAGCTGTCCTCATAATTTCAGCATTTTCAAGGCCTGGAACAGATCTTAACATCTGTAATTGAACATCTTCTGGTAAAGATGATGACATTCCTCCAACATACATTTCTTGAGTATCTTCACCTTCTGGTTCTATAAATAGTTGATGTCTTTCCCTATCTGGAAATCTCATAACTTTATCTTCTATTGATGGGCAATATCTAGGACCTACCCCCTCAATTAATCCATTATACATAGGTGATCTATCTATATTATCTTTAATAATTTTATGTGTTTCTTCACTTGTATAAGTTAACCAACAAGAAACCTGATCTCTTGAAATATCACCACTCATAAATGAGAAAGGTACTATTTTTTCATCTCCTGGCTGTTCGATCATTTTAGAAAAGTCTACACTTCTCGCATTAATTCTTGCTGGCGTTCCTGTCTTAAATCTTCTTAACTCTATTCCTAAATCTATTAATGATTGTGATAATTCGTTAGCGGCTGATAAACCATTTGGGCCACTATTGTATGTTACATCTCCAATAATAATTCTGGCTCTTAAGTATGTTCCTGTTGTTAAAATGATAGCCTTACAACCAAAGTATCCACCATTTTTAGTAAGAACTCCTTTTACTTTACCATCTTCTATATCTACTTCTACTACTTCTAACTGTCTTAAAGATAAGTTTTCTTGTTCTTCTAAGACACTCTTCATTCTGTATTGATATTTCTTTTTATCAGCTTGTGCCCTTAATGAGTGAACCGCTGGCCCCTTTGAAGTATTAAGCATTCTAGATTGAATGAAAGTATTATCTATGTTTACTCCCATTTCGCCTCCTAATGCATCAATTTCTCTTACCAAATGGCCCTTTGCAGTTCCTCCTATATTTGGATTACATGGCATCATAGCTACAGAATCAAGATTTGTAGTGCAAATTAATGTTTTTAATCCCATTCTTGCTGTTGCTAGTGCTGCTTCACATCCTGCGTGCCCAGCACCAACAACTACTACATCATATTCTCCTGCTCTATATTTCATATTTATCTATCTCCTACTTTCCACAACAAAATTCTTTAAATATCTTATTAACTAAATCTTCTTCTAATTCTGATCCCGTAATTTCACCTAAAGCCTTTAATGCTGCTGTAACGAATATTGAAATCAAATCTAAATATTCATTATTATTTAATCTTATAAGAGCCTCATTGCAATTTTCGCCTGCTCTAATTAATGCTTGTTTGTGTCTTGAATTTGATATTATTAAACTTTCGCTATCTATTTTACCACTAAAGAACATATTCTTAATCTCATTTTTCAAACCATCTATTCCAATATCTTCTTTAGCTGAAATTTTTATTATATTTTCGAAATTGTTTAATATTGAATTGTCTATTTTATTATCTAAATCTATTTTATTTAATAAAACTATAGCCTTTTTATTCTTAATTGCTTCAATTATTTCATTGTCTTCTTTATCTAGCTCTCTTGAAGAATCCAGAACTAATAACACTAAATCAGCTTCATTTATTTTTTCTCTAGATCTCTCAACTCCAATTTTTTCAACAATATCTTCTGTTTCTCTTATACCGGCAGTATCTATAATTTTAACAGGTATTCCATCTAAATTAATATACTCTTCTATTACATCTCTAGTAGTTCCTGCTATATCAGTAACGATCGCTCTTTTTTCCTTTAATAATACATTTAATAAAGATGATTTCCCAACATTTGGTTTACCAACAATAGCTAAGCTTAAACCATCTCTTATTATTTTTCCTTCATCTGCGCTCTTAAGTAATTTATCTATATCTTCATGAGCATTTTCTAAACTTTGTCTAACTCTAATTGGTATAGTTGGATCTATTTCTTCATCATCTTCTGTAAAATCAACAGCATACTCTATCAATGCTAGAACATTTAATAAGTATTCATTTAACTTATTGATTCTTTGTGATAAAGATCCATTGCTTTGCATTAATGCAGATTTCATGGCAAGCTCAGTTTTTGCTGTTATTAAATCCATAACAGCTTCTGCTTGAGATAAATCTATTCTTCCGTTCAAAAATGCTCTCTTGGTAAACTCACCAGGCTCTGCTAGTCTTGCACCTGCTTTTATAACAGTTTCCAATACCTTATTAGTCGATGTAACGCCTCCATGGCAATTTATTTCAACAGTATCCTCAGCTGTAAAGCTTCTAGGACCTTTCATATAACTTATAATTACTTCATCTATTAATTCTTCGGTATTTATATCAATTATGTGGCCATATCTCATCGTATAAGTCTTCATATCTTTAATATCTTTACCATTTTTAGGTCTGAATATCTTAGATACAATATCTAAAGCCTTATCACCAGATACTCTAATAATAGCTATTCCACCTTCTCCTATAGCTGTAGATATAGCACAAATCGTATCAAATTCTTTCAACTTCTATCCTCCTTATCTTGACTTAATTAAGTCTGTATTTATAGTATATCCCTTTTAACTAATATTCATTTTACAAAACAATTTATAGTAAGTCAAAATAAATAAATTAATGTTATTTCCCAAAAAATAAAAGGTCAGAAAGCCTAACGGCCTTCCCACCTTTATTTCTTAATATCTACTACTACTCTCCTATGAGGTTCCTCCCCCTCACTAAAAGTATAGACAAATTCATTATCTTGTAGAGCTGAATGTATTATCCTTCTTTCATAAGGATTCATTGGCTCTAGTTTATAAGGTCTTCTCGTTTTTGTAACTTTATATGCAGTTTTTTCAGCAACTCTATTTAAAGTATCTTCTCTCTTTTTCCTATAATTCTCAGTATCTAAGACTATCTTCTTATAAGGAATATCGTGACTCTTATTTACAACCAAAGAAGCTAGATATTGAAGAGCATCTAAAGTCTCTCCCCTATACCCTATAATTATCCCCATTCTCGGTCCAGTTAAATTAATATTAATTACGTCATTCTCTTCTCTTATTTTAATTTCCGCTTGTACCTTCATACTATCAAGTACATTTCTTAAGAATAATCTTACCTCTTCATTATAATCTCTTTTTACCTTAACTAATATTTTAGCAGGTTTTGTACCTATCAGATTTAAAAAGCCCTTAGAACCTTCATCTAAAACCTCATATTCAATCCTATCTTCTGTAAGTTTTAAAGTCTTTAAAGCATTATTTAATGCTTCAGCTACAGTTTTACCTGTCATTTCTAATGTTTTCATACCCTAATCACCACCTAGTAATACTAAATAAATTACTTTTTTTTCTTAGTCTTTGGTGTTGCTTTCTTTGCATTTTCTATTATTTTATTTTTTTCATCATCTTCTTTAGCAGCTTTTTTCTTCATAGCTGGTAAATAATTTAAGAAATATGTTTGAGCTAATTGAATAACTCCACCTATTATCCAGTAAATTACAAGAAGTGAACTAAAATTAATAGCCATTACTCCCATCATACCTGCCATCATTAGGTTCATACTACCCATGTTCATTTGTTTTCCATCTTCATTCTTAGGCATAGACTTAGTTAATAGTAAACTTGGGATGTATGTGCTTAAGAAGGCTAATACAGGTAATATGAAATATGGATCTTTTTGAAATACATCTGGTATCCATAAGAATGCTGGATTAACTACTGAATCTACATTTATATTCATAAATACATAGTAAAGTGCAAAAAGTATTGGTAATGGTAACAGTGTTGGAAGACATCCTCCAAACATGCTTACATTATTATCCTTCATACATTTTGAATACTCAGCTTGCATCTTTTGAGGATCATTAGCATATTTCTTTTGAATAGCATTTAATTCTGGTTGAATTTCTTGCATTCTTGCATTTGATCTATTTGCTTTTATATTTAAAGGAAGTATTAACAATCTTATTATTAATGTAAATAATGTAATTGTTAGTATATAAGATACTCCACTCGGTTCCAAGTTAAACAGATTTAGTATTATTCCATGCATCCCTTCAAATATAACAGTTAAAAAATTTGTAATAGGTTGTAAGAACTTCATCATATTTTACGCGCACCCTCCTTATTTTAACGGATCATAGCCACCCTTAGCAAATGGATGACATCTTAAAATTCTCTTTATAGCTAAGAAACCACCCTTGAAGGCTCCATATTTTGTTATCGCTTCAATAGCATACTCTGAACATGTGGGAACATATATGCATGTTGGGGGTCTCATGGGCGAAATATATCTTCTATATAAATGTATAGATTTTAACATTATTTTTTTCATTACTTATATAAGCCTGCCTTTGAGAAAAGTTTTTTCATCGATTCTTCTACTTCAAAGAAACTCTTTCCCTCTATAGAATTCCTTGCTATAAAAACAAAGTCATAACCAGTCTTAAGATTTTTTTCATTTAGTCTATAGCTTTCTGTTATCAATCGTTTACTTCTGCTCCTGACAACACTATTTCCAACTTTCTTACTTACTGAAATTCCTACCTTATTATAAGTATCTCCATTTTTGGTTCTGTTTCTTCTATTATTATATATATATATAACTAAAAGATTATTAGCGAAAGATTTACCTCTTCTATAAACTAATTTAAATTCATTGTTTTTTCTTAATCTGTACATCATTAGAATTTTTAAACTCCTTTTTTTCCTGCTATTGCAGAAAAAAGGCCACTAGTTGCGGCCCTTATGCTGTTAATCTTTTTCTACCTTTTTGTCTTCTTCTCTTAAGAACGTTTCTTCCTGATGAAGTTTTCATTCTCTTTCTGAAACCATGCTCTTTTTTTCTTTGTCTCTTTTTTGGTTGGTATGTCATGAACATTTCATTACACCCCCTTTAAATTGTAATTTCTATAGTTAAAACTATAATTCCATTTTTAGATTTACCTTATCATTATATATATATCATGTTTTTATGTCAATACACTATAATTTTCAAGTTCTGTTGATAAATATCATAAATATTATCACAGTTTTTGTGGATAACTTATTGAATACTCTATTTAACTTATGTTATTATAAATAATGAATGTGAATAATTTTATTTTCAAGTAAAGTTATCCACACCTGTGGACTAAATTGTGCATAACTTGTTTACTTTTTCTTTGTTCTTACTATAATATATTCTATTTTTAGCTTAAATATTAATTTTATGCTATGTTAATAATGTTAAAAAGTGTACATAATTATATTGTGGATAATTTTTTGCTTATTGTTTTATCAACATATTTATTAACATGTGAATATTTATATTAAATTTATTAACATATGATTTTAGATGTTAATAAATGTGTTGATATCTTGTTATTAACTAACATATTTTTTATTTCAAATATTTTTTTATGGAGGATATAAAATGAATAATGATCTTAAATCATTATGGGAAAAAACATTAAATATTATTAAAGGTGAAATGAGTGAAGTCAGCTTTAATACATGGATTAAAAGCTGCGAACCTATTTCTATATCTTCCAATACTATAAAAATCAGTGTTCCAAATTCCTTTACACAAGATATATTAGAAAAAAGGTATAAGGACCTTGTTGTAAACTCCATAGAGGCAGCTTGCTCTAAAGCTTACAGCGTAGATTTTATAGTTGCATCTGATATTCAAGAAGTTGCCGAAAAGGAAGAAAAAAATATAAAGGGTGATGATAAATCATCTGTAAATGTAAATGATGAAATGTCTAGTACATTAAATCCTAAATATACCTTTGATTCCTTTGTCATAGGTAATAGTAATAGATTTGCTCATGCTGCATCTTTGGCTGTTGCAGAGGCTCCAGCTAAGGCCTATAATCCCTTATTTATTTATGGAGGAGTAGGACTTGGTAAAACTCACTTAATGCATGCTATAGGGCATTATGCTCTTCAAAATAACTCCAGCGCAAAAGTAGTATATGTATCTTCTGAAAAGTTTACTAATGAACTTATTAATGCCATTAGAGATGATCGAAATGAAGAATTTAGAAATAAATATAGAAATGTAGATATACTACTAATAGATGACGTTCAATTTATTGCTGGGAAAGAAAGAACTCAAGAGGAGTTTTTCCATACATTTAATGAATTACATGATGCAAATAAGCAAATTATCCTATCATCAGATAGGCCACCAAAGGAAATACCAACGTTAGAAGATAGACTTCGTTCAAGATTTGAATGGGGATTAATAGCTGACATTCAGCCACCAGATTTTGAAACGAGAATGGCAATTTTAAAAAAGAAAGCTGATGTAGAGAAATTAAATGTCGCTAATGAAGTCATGGTATATATCGCTACCAAAATTAAGTCTAATATAAGAGAATTAGAAGGTGCCTTAATTAGAATTGTTGCATATTCATCACTTACTAATAGACCAATTACTGTAGAATTAGCTAGTGAGGCTTTAAAGGATATAATTTCAAATAAGCAAAATAAAAATGTAACAATAGATCTTATACAAGATGTAGTTTCAGCATACTTTAATCTCAGGGTAGAAGACTTAAAATCACAAAGAAGAACAAGAAATGTAGCCTATCCTAGGCAAATTGCTATGTATTTAAGTAGGAAGCTTACAGATATGTCATTACCAAAAATAGGTGAAGAGTTTGGGGGAAGAGATCATACAACTGTTATACATGCGTATGAAAAAATATCTGATAACCTTAAGACTGATGAAAGCTTACAACATACAGTAAATGATATAACAAAGAAACTAACTCAAAATTAACTAACAACTGTACATAAATATATTGAATTATTTGTGGATAACTACTAAAAGCAATATTATTTGTTAATACTGTGGATAAGATATGTATTTTTTGCTTCACTTATCCACAATATTTTTTTATTAAATTTTTAGTGTTTTCAATGGGTTCAGGTACTTATAAACATATCAACAGCCCCTACTACTACTATTATTATAAATTATCTATATATTTATCTATATATTTATATTATTTCTGTTAATATTACATGTTTATAAATTAAGGAGGTTTTTATATGAAGTTTATATGCGAAAAACAAAAACTACAAGAAGGAATATCAATAGCTAGCAAGGCTATAACTGGAAAAACAACAATGCCTATACTAGAGGGAATATATATATCTGCTAAAAATGATGGAGTTACTTTAATAGGATCTGATATGGACGTATCTATTGAAACAAAAGTAGATGCTACTGTTCAAGAAGAAGGAATGTTAGTAATAGATTCTAGGATATTTGGAGAAATAATAAGAAAGCTTCCAAATTCTGAAGTAATTATTGAAACATTAGAAAATGAAATAATGCAAATAACTTGTGAAAAATCAGTATTCAACTTAGTTTATATGAACGGGGAGGACTATCCAGAACTTCCTAAAATAAATGAGAATTTATCAGCTGAAGTTCCTCAAAATATATTAAAAAGTATGATAAAAGGAACATCTTTTGCTATTGCTCAAGATGAAACTAGACCAATACTACAAGGAATCTTCTTCGAAGTGAAAAATAGAAGTCTAAATCTAGTTGCACTTGATGGATATAGATTAGCAATAAGATCAGAATTCTTAGATAGCGATAGCAATATAGAAGTTGTAATACCAGGAAAAACTTTAAATGAAGTTTCAAGAATACTTGAAGATACATCTGATATTGTTAAAATAACATTTACAAACAATCATATTTTATTTAATTTAAATGATACTAAAGTTATTTCAAGATTATTAGATGGAAAATTTGTCAACTATATATCTTTACTTCCTCAAGAACACAAGATGTCCATTGAGGTTAAAAAACAACAACTACAAAATTGTATAGAGAGAGCATCTTTAATGGCTAAAGATAGCAATAGCAATCTAATCAAATTAGATGTTCAAGAAGAGACGCTTATAATAACATCCAATTCTCAATTGGGAAAAGTAAGAGAAGAAGTTAACATAAATCTGCAAGGAGAGTCTATTCAAATTGCATTTAATTCAAGATATTTATTAGATGTTCTAAAAAATATAGAAAGTGATGATGTAATATTAGAAATGACTTCAAGTGTTAGTCCTTGTATTATAAAATGCAAGAATACTGATAATTCTAAGTACTTAGTATTACCAGTACGATTATTGAGATAGAAAGGAGTAATGCATAAAATTTGTATTTATATGCATTAAATTGGAAAATGAATGAAGTTAAAATAAATACTGAGTTTATTAAATTAGACTCTTTCTTAAAATGGTGTGGAGCTGCTTCATTGGGATCAGAAGCAAAAATTTATATCTTAGATGAGATGGTGAAGGTTAATGGTGAAGTATGTACTCAAAGAGGAAAGAAAATTAGACCAGGAGATGTGGTAGAATTTAATGGAGAGAAGTATAGAGTAATCTAAGTGCTATTAACCTAATAATTACTTTTATTCCTCTAATATGTTATAATAAATAGGTGTAAGTAAATGTATATAAAGAAAATGCAAATATTAAATTATAGAAATTATAAATCTTTAAATATAACACTGGGGAAAAATGTAAATGTATTTATGGGGGATAATGCTCAAGGGAAAACTAATATTCTTGAAGCTATTTATTATTGTGCATTTGCTAGATCCCATAGAACTTCAAAGGATAGGGAACTAATTAATTGGAATAATGAAAGTGCTTATGTGAGTATTTTGGTTGGTAGGGATAGATTAGATAAAACTATTGATATTAATATACTTAAGGATGGAAAAAAGGCTATAAGAATAAATAAGGTTAAAGTTTCAAAAATTGGAGAATTGTTTGGAAACTTTAATGTTGTTATGTTTTCACCTGAAGATTTAAGAATAATTAAAGATTCTCCTGGTGTAAGAAGAAAATTCATAGATATGGAATTGTGTCAATTAAATTCTAAGTATTATTATAATTTGGTACAATATAATAAGGTTTTGAATGAACGTAATATAATTTTAAAGAGTAGAAAAGTTGATAAGGACATTTTAGATATATATGATATTCAGCTAGCAAACTTTGGTCAAAACATAATTACGGAAAGATTAAATTATATTAATAAGTTAAATTTTTATGGAAATAATATACATAGGGATATATCTTCAGGGAAGGAAGATATAGAGTTTAGGTATGTAAGTACGATAAAAGAATTAGAAAATATAGAAGATAGTTTTTATGAGCAACTTAAAAAAAATAGAACTAGAGATATTGAAAAGGGATCAACTAGTGTTGGGCCTCACAGAGATGATTTTACTGTACTTATTAACGAGATAGATACTAAAAGTTATGGATCACAAGGGCAGCAAAGGAGTGCTGTCCTTACTATGAAGTTTTCATCTTTAAAAATTATAAAGGAGTTGACATCAGAGTATCCAGTATTATTGCTAGATGATGTTTTATCAGAATTAGATTTTAATAGAAAAAGATATATTTTAAGTACTATAGGTGAAATTCAAACAATAATAACATGCACAGGAATAGAGGATCTTACAAATTATTTAGATGATAGTTCCAAGGTCTTTAAGGTTAAGGATGGTGAAATCCTAAATTAAGGGAGGAATTCTTATGTTTTTACATTTAGGCGAAAATGTCGTTGTTCCGATTAAGGATATAATTGGGATTTTTGATTTACAGACTACCATGTATAGTTCAGATACAAGTGCGTTTTTAAGAATGGCAGAGGAAGATGGGTTTGTAGAGAGGATTTCTAAAGAGAAACCTAAATCTTTTGTTATAGCTGAAGTTAATAAAATGAGTAAAGTTTATTTATCTCCTATATCATCTTCAACTTTAACAAAGAGAACTAATATAGATTATAATCCATAGTTCCAATTTTAAATCTTCATGGAGTTAAAATGAAAGTTAATTGAAGGAGGAGATTATGTTGGAAAATAACAAACAGAGTTATGATGAAAGTCAAATTCAGGTTCTTGAAGGCTTAGAAGCGGTCAGAAAGAGACCAGGAATGTATATAGGGAGTACTAGTTCAAGGGGATTGCATCATCTTGTTTATGAAATAGTCGATAACAGTATAGATGAAGCATTAGCTGGGTTTTGTGATGAGATATCAGTTTCAATAAATGAGGATAATTCCATAACAGTAATAGATAACGGAAGAGGTATGCCTACAGGAATACATCCTAAGATGGGAAAATCTACTGTTGAAGTTATTATGACTATTCTACATGCCGGTGGTAAGTTCGGAGGTGGTGGATATAAAGTATCAGGAGGTCTTCATGGAGTTGGTGCTTCAGTAGTTAATGCTTTATCTGAATGGTGCGAAGTTACAGTATCAAGAGAAGGTGGAGTATGGCAACAAAAATACTCTAGGGGGGCTGTGCTATCTGATTTATTGAAAATTGGTGAAACAGAAGAACATGGAACTAAGGTTTCATTTAAGCCTGATGCTGATATATTCGAAGAGACTGAGTATGATTTTGAAATATTATCAAATAGACTAAGAGAACTAGCTTTCTTAAATAAAGGCATAAAGATAATACTATCAGATAAGAGAGAAGAAAATAAGCAAGATATATATTACTATGAGGGTGGTATAAAAGAATTTGTATCATACTTAAATAGAAATAAAGAAGTATTACATGAAGAAGCTATATATGTAGAAGGCGAAAGAGATGGAATAATTGCAGAAGTATCACTTCAGTATAATGATGGATATAATGAGAATTTATATTCATTTGCGAATAATATAGATACTATTGAGGGAGGAACTCACTTAGTAGGATTTAAAACAGCATTAACCAGGGTTATTAATGATTATGCTAAAAGGTTCAATCATTTAAAAGAAAATGATAAGAATCTATCAGGAGATGATATAAGAGAAGGATTGACTGCTGTAGTATCTGTTAAAATAACAGATCCACAATTTGAAGGTCAAACAAAAACTAAATTAGGTAATTCGGAAGTAAGAAGTGTTGTCGATTCAATAGTTGGTGAGGGCGTTTCTATATTCCTTGAGGAGAATCCTAATGTAGGTAAGATAATTATAGAGAAGGCACTTATGGCAGCTAGAGCAAGAGATGCTGCAAGAAAAGCTAGAGAGCTTACTAGAAAATCAGTTTTAGAAAGATCAACACTTCCGGGTAAGTTAGCAGATTGTTCATCTAAGGATCCGCTAGAGTGTGAAATTTATATAGTTGAGGGAGATTCTGCGGGTGGATCAGCTAAACAAGGAAGAAATAGAAGATTCCAGGCAATTTTACCTTTAAGAGGTAAAATATTGAATGTTGAAAAGCAAAGATTAGATAGAATATTAACGTCTGATACAATAAAATCTATGATAACTGCTTTTGGAGCAGGAATTGGTGATGATTTTGATGAAAATAAATTAAGGTATAATAGAATAATAATTATGACAGATGCTGATGTAGATGGTGCTCATATTAGAACTCTATTACTGACATTCTTTTATAGATATATGAGAGGTTTAATAGATGGGGGGCACGTTTATATAGCTCAACCACCACTTTATCAAGTTAAGAAGAATAAAAAGGAGTATTATGCATATTCAGACCAAGAGCTTGAATCAATGCTTCAACAAATTGGTGGTAAGGATAATTCAACAAATATTCAAAGATATAAAGGTCTAGGAGAAATGAATGCAAATCAATTATGGGATACTACTATGGATCCTGATAAGAGAATATTATTAAAAGTTAGTATTGATGATGCTATAGCAGCAGATGAAATATTCACTATATTAATGGGAGATAAAGTTGAGCCTAGAAGAGAATTTATACACAAAAACGCTAAGAAGGTAAGTAACTTAGATATTTAGTACTAAAGCGAGGTGAGGTACATGAGCTTGAATGAAGGAAAAGTTATAGATATAGATATTAATAAAGAGATGAAGAGGTGCTATATCGACTATGCTATGAGTGTAATAGTTGGTCGTGCACTTCCAGATGTTAGAGATGGACTAAAGCCAGTTCATAGAAGAATACTACATTCTATGAATGATCTTGGGCTAGCTCCAGACAGAGGTTATAGAAAATGTGCAAGAATTGTAGGGGAAGTTTTAGGTAAGTATCATCCACATGGTGATACTTCTGTATATGATGCACTTGTAAGAATGGCACAAGACTTTTCTATGAGATATATGCTTGTAGATGGTCATGGTAACTTTGGTTCTGTAGATGGAGATAGTGCTGCCGCTATGAGGTACACAGAAGCTAAAATGAATAAAATAGCTGCAGAAATGTTAAGAGATATAAATAAAGATACAGTTGATTTTATCCCTAACTTTGATGGAGAGGAAAAAGAACCAGTAGTATTACCATCAAGATATCCAAATCTTTTAGTTAATGGATCATCAGGTATAGCTGTTGGGATGGCTACTAATATTCCACCTCACAACTTAGGAGAAGTTATAGATGCTACTATAATGCTTATAGATAATCCAGAAGCAACTATCTTAGAACTAATGACTGCAGTTAAGGGGCCAGATTTTCCAACAGGTGCCATAATTATGGGAAAAGCAGGTATAAGAGCGGCATATGAAACTGGTAAGGGTAGAATAATAGTTAGAGCAAAAGCAGAAATTGAAGAGGAGAATAATAGGCATAAAATAATAGTTACTGAAATACCATATCAAGTAAATAAGGCTAAACTTATCGAAAATATAGCAGATTTGGTTAAAGATAAGAAAATCGTTGGAATATCTGATTTAAGAGACGAATCAGATAGAGATGGTATGAGAATAGTAATAGAATTGAAAAAGGATGCAAATCCAAATGTTATTTTAAATCTATTATATAAGCATACTAAAATGCAAGATACTTTTGGAGTTATAATGTTAGCTTTAGTAAATAATGAGCCAAAGGTATTAAACTTAAAACAAGTTCTAGGACATTATATTGAATTCCAAAAAGAGGTATTAACTAGAAGAACAGCATTTGAATTAAATAGGGCTGAGGCGAGAGCTCATATTCTTGAGGGGTTAAGAATTGCTCTTGATAATATCGATGAAGTAATAAATATTATTAGATCATCAAAAACTTCAGAAATAGCTAGAAATACATTAATTGAAAGATTCAATCTAAGTGATAAACAAGCACAAGCAATCTTAGAGATGAGACTAAGAAGATTAACAGGATTAGAAAGAGATAAGATTGAAGAAGAATATGCTGAACTTATGAAACAAATAGAATACTTAAATTCAATATTAGCAAGTGAAGAAAAATTATTATCAGTAATCAAAGAAGAGTTAATTGAAATCAAGAGAAGATATAGTGATGATAGAAGAACTTCTATAGAAAAAGTTATGAATGAAATTGATATAGAGGATCTAATCCAAGAGGAAGATGTAGTAATTACGTTAACTCATTCAGGATATATAAAGAGAATATCAGCTGATACTTACTCATCTCAAAGAAGAGGGGGAAGAGGAATACAAGCAATGTCTACTAAAGAAGATGATTTTGTAGAGCATGTATTAATAACTTCAACTCATTCAGATGTATTATTCTTTACAAATAGAGGTAGAGTATATAAATTAAGAGCATACGAAATACCTGATGCAGGAAGAACTGCTAAAGGTACTAACATAATAAATCTTATTGCAATAGAGCAGGATGAAAGAATAGAGACAGTTTTAACAATAGGTGATGATGTTAACGAAGGATTCTTATTTATGGCGACTAAACAGGGAATAGTGAAGAAGACTCCTTTATCTGAATTTAAAAATCTTAGAAAGCATGGATTAATAGCTATTAACCTAAGAGATGGAGATGAATTACTTAGAGTTAAAGTAACTAATGGAGATTCAGATATAATAATTGCAACTCAAGATGGTAATGCTATTAGATTTAATGAAACTGATGTAAGAGCAATGGGAAGAACTGCCTCAGGGGTAAGATCTATAAATCTAAAGAATGATGATATTGCGGTTTCCATGGATATAGCTGTTGAAGGAGAAGATTTATTAGTTATAAGTGAAAATGGATTTGGTAAGAGAACTCCTGTTAGTAAGTACAAGTTACAAAGAAGAGGTGGAACAGGACTAATAACATATAAAATATCTGAAAAGACAGGTAAAGTTGTTGGTGCAACTGTATGTAAAGTAGATGATGAACTTATGCTAATAAATACAAGTGGAGTGGCAATAAGAATTAATGTTTCAGATATATCAGTAACAAGTAGATCTGCAATGGGAGTAAGATTAATGAGAACATCAGATGATGAAAGAATTGTTGCTATTGCAAAAATATCTGGAGGAAATGATAGTAAAGAGGAACAGCTAACTTTAAAAGAGGGAAGCGAAGATGAAAATGATAAATCTTTAAGTATTGATATAGAAGATGAAATAGCTATTGTTGAAGATTCAGATAATATAGATGAATAATAATAATTAAATAAAACAATATAAATCGCAATTAATAATACATATGAGTATGATTTAATTGCGATTTTTTTATTATTTTTGATTTAAATCTATAAATGCTACATAATCTAATCCAGGCGTATCAATATTAGAATAAGTTAAATAATAATAGAAAATTAAAGAAATTAAAAGATAAATTACATAAACAATATGATTTATATTAAACACTTAGGATTTAAAATGGTAAGATAAATCTCGTCGCTGAGAGATGCGACAAGGAAATTAAAACAACTTAAAAATGAATGAAAAAAGTTGTTGACAAACAGTAAGACAAATGATAATATAAGGAAGTCGCTTGAGAGCGATGAAGAAAATGGTCTTTGAAAATTGAACAGAATATAAGTTAAGTATAAAGTAAACCAGCAATTCTTTTAAGTCTTAAAATTAAGACTCAAAGTAATTTGAGCAACAGATTAAACTTTTTATTGAGAGTTTGATCCTGGCTCAGGACGAACGCTGGCGGCGTGCCTA